>CAJIYV010000019.1 GCA_905181745.1 uncultured Actinomycetes bacterium
CATCTTCGCGAACTCACCCCCATTGGAGGAAATGCCCCATGACAACCGATGCTGCATTTACCGGAACCACCGTTGAAGGTCGCAAGCTCCTGAGGATTGAAGCCCGCAATGCTGAGGTTCCCATCGAAAGAAAGCCATCGTGGATTCGGACCACCATGAAGACTGGACCCGAATACACCAAGATTCGCAACCTTGTGGCGAGCGAGGGCCTGCACACCGTGTGTCAAGAAGCTGGTTGCCCCAATATTTACGAATGCTGGGAAGACCGGGAAGCCACTTTCCTGATTGGCGGCGAGCAGTGCACTAGACGTTGCGACTTCTGTCAAATCCACACCGGTAAGCCTGACCCCTTAGACGTTGACGAACCCCGCCGGGTCGCTGAGTCGGTACAAAAAATGGACCTGCGTTACGCGACCGTCACCGGTGTGGCCCGTGACGACCTCCCCGACGAAGGCGCTTGGCTCTACGCGGAAACGGTCGCTCAAATCAAGCTCCTCAACCCCGACACCGGTGTAGAAGTGCTGATCCCTGATTTTTCGGGGAACCCTGAACTTCTCGCCGTTGTTTTTGCCACCCGCCCCGAAGTTTTGGCCCACAACGTCGAAACTGTGCCACGAATATTCAAACGAATCCGACCGGCGTTTCGTTACGACCGAAGCCTGGACGTCATTACTCAGGCGCGCGATGCCGGCCTAGTCACCAAAAGTAATTTAATTCTTGGCATGGGCGAAGAAGCAGAAGAGATTGATCAGGCACTCGTCGATCTGCACGAGGCCGGCTGTGACTTGATCACAATCACCCAATACCTGCGCCCTTCGAAACTGCACCATCCGGTCACTCGCTGGGCACCCCCTGAAGAATTTGTGCAATGGGAGCAGCGCGCCTACGAAATCGGTTTTGCGGGCGTCATGAGTGGCCCGCTGGTGCGTTCGAGTTACCGCGCCGGCCGGCTGTACGCCCAGGCGATCGAAAAGCGTGAAGCTGTTAATTCATGAGTGCCGCAGTTACTTCCTTGCACGTGTGGTCCGCCGATTCTCAGGTCCCCACCCGCGTTGACCAAATCACCTTAGATTTTTCCGGTGTCGAAGGGGATCGACACTACGGTCGCACCATGCGCGCCGCTGCCCGGGAAGCCCACGCATTCGCACGTGGGACCGAAATCAACAACTACCGCCAAATCTCAATTGTTGACACGGCGGAACTCGCCAAAATCGCGGCCAACCTGGGCATTAATGAACTTGAGCCCGGAACGATCGCGGACAATATCTGTACTGAAGGCCTCCCCGATCTCACCGCTTTGCCGCGCATGACCCGGATGGTCTTCCCCAGCGGAGCCAGCATCATGACCGGCGGCGCCAATGCACCGTGCACGATCGCTGGAGACATGGTGCACGAAAAATACGACACTGCCGCGCACAATTTCCCCAAAGCTGCCATCAACCTTCGTGGAGTTACCGGATGGGTCGAGTGCCCGGGTGTGATCAACACCGGTGACCCGATCACGGTGGTTACCCTTAACTAAACGTCAATTCGCATTGCCATAGGGTGAACCCGTGGCTAAAGGCAAATTTCTTAAAGGACTCTCATCACTGGCTCAAAATTGGAAAATGACCCAAAAGGCATATCCATTCCTGTGGGCCGAGTCGCTAGGTTTCTTTGTCATCGGGTTCCTCGTCGTTGCGGCCCCCGTGTGGCTGCTGCTCAATCCCCCCACCGCATTCCTTGTCGGCATACCGGTCGGTCTTCTGGCCAGCACCTACTGGTTTAGCCGCCGCGCGATGTCGGCGGCCTACTCCTCAATTGAAGGACAACCGGGGGCGGCTGCGGCCGTTGTGCAGAGTATCCGCGGCAATAAATGGCCAATGACTCCGGCCGTTGCAATCAATAAGAGCCAAGACATGGTCTCTCGGATCGTGGCACGCCCTGGAGTCATCCTGATCTCAGAAGGTCCAGCATCCCGGGTCACCGCATTGCTCACCAACGAGCGCAAAAAGACTGCGCGCTGGGTGCCAGATATCCCGATCTATGAAATCCAGGTCGGAGTTGAAGCAGATCAGGTGACACTGAGAAAACTACAAAAGACGTTGACAAAGCTACCCCGCAATTTACGCGGAGGCGAAGTAACCGAAGTTCGTCGTCGCCTTGATGCTCTGGGAAACGCGGCAAACACGCTTCCTATCCCCAAAGGGCCCATGCCGAACAGCGCCCGTTCCATGAAACGTCCTCGCTAAACGTCCCCTCGCTGAACGTCCCCTCGCTGAACGTCCCCTCGTCAGAAATGCCCATGGGGCACCCGCATCAACCGTTGTTAACCCTTAGACACCCGAATAGCGCGCGATCGAACAATTCGGTCGTGTAAGCCACGTCCATCCGAATCCATAACCAGCGCTGGGATTACCAAAACAATCAGCAGTGTGCGCAGCATGATTCGCAATAGGGAAAGCCTCCCACCATCAATATTGATCACCCGGAGACTAAGAATCCGCTGCCCGAACGAAGCCCCCATCAGAAACGTGAAAATCACAATCTCCGCGTAGAAGATCACCACCGTTGCCAACATTGATTCCGGCGATCCGTACACAAACTGCTGGAATGCCAGGACAGCGATGCCCAGGCTGGCAAACCAGTCGATGCACAGTGCCACAATGCGACGACCCACACTTGCATAGGTGTTTTCACCAAACATTAAGTCTGGCTGCGGGCTCACGTAATGTCACGCTTGGTGGTGAAGAAGGCCGCGGCTATTGCGAAGATTGCCGCGTACCCGATCAGTACGAGCGCGCCTACTGGCACGCTGAGCAGATCCGCATCAATTGCCTCGGGGTTTCCATTTGTCTGCAGGATCGCATTCAATGCTCCTCCCGGCAGCCAATTAGCGAACGTGGCAAAAAATACTGAAAGCAATGCCTCAACAATCAAGAACCAGATGAGGGCGATGATGATCGCGGCGACCTGGCTTGTGATCAATGACCCAATCGCGACACCCAAGACTCCGTAGAGCACCAGGCCGAGCACAGTCCCACCAAGAATCTCAAATGCTCCGCTCCATTCAAATGGCGCGGAATCTTGAGTGGTAAGTAACAGCATCGCCGTGATCGACACAATCAGCCAGAGCAAGATCGCGATAAAAAATGCCAAGATCGCAAAAGTGGCCATTTTGGCCACGATCACTTTCCAACGGACGGGCGTTACCAAGAAAGTGGAGGTGATGGTTTGGTTGCGGTACTCCCCCGACATTGCAACGATCCCCAGAATCAATAGGAAAAT
>CAJIYV010000020.1 GCA_905181745.1 uncultured Actinomycetes bacterium
CGCGCTACGAGGCCGACCCCCTTGGTCGCCTGGCAGGAACTACACAGTGGCTGACGGTTGTGACATTCGGTGACACCGAGATGGCAGAGCGAGAGTGCTCACGTGTTCGCGGAATGCATCGAAAAGTAACGGGGAGTTACATAAACGCGCACGGTCAAGAAAAGGATTACAAGGCAACAGATTCAGATCTCTTACGTTGGGTTCATGTAGCTTTTGCAGACTCATTCTTAGCTGCGCATTTAGTGTGGGGTGGGCCAATCCCTGGCGGCCCGGACCAGTACGTGCGCGAGTGGGCGATCGCTGGCGAAATGGTCGGAGTCACCGACCCGCCTCGAAGTTTTGACGAACTACAAGACCAACTCAACGCTTTCAGACCAGATCTTTGTGGTGGTGAACGGGCACTTCGCACGGTGAGATTTGTGAGAAATGCGCCGGTCCCACTTGCTGCGAAAGCGCCGTACAGTGCGCTTTTTGCCGGTGCGGCCGCAACAATGCCGAAATACCAGCGGGAACTATTGGGGCTACCGACAATCCCAATGACTGCCGTTAAACCCCTGGTGACGGGAATGCTGGGGAGCCTTGGTTGGGTTCTGGGACCCACTTCCCCCTCGATGAATGCCGCAAATGAGCGGGTCGCGACATGCCAAGAGACCCCCGGTTCGCCATAACTACCTCCGCTCGGGTGATGATGTCTTACATGCGGTCGCTGCGGCCGAAAGGTCGACTTCTCCCAGCGCGGACAACCACCGTCGTGGTGTGCGCTGCCATTTGCCTGTCAACTCTTGGGTCGGTGGCTCACGCGGAAGATGCACCGGCCCCTGCGCCGGCTCCAGTGCCGGCCCCAGTGGAACTAGCTGTGCCTGCCCCAGCTCCTCCGGTCATGCCCACGGCACTCGGCAGTTGGTGCACGAGTTTGTTCCCGATGTCGGTGAAGAAGCAGCGCAACCGAGCCCGAGCTTTGATGGTGGGGAAAGTAAATCTTGACAAGGGAGGAACGTACTCGCTCACGGAGAATCCCGACTGGAGACCACAATCTTCAGCAGACCTCTCCGGAAATCGGCATATTAATTCGCTGCGCTGGGCGTTGCCGCTCTTGTTTCGTGGGGTCAATACACAGAACCAAGCGATGGTGGACCGATTCAAACAACTGATGTACGACTGGATCGATGACCATCAAGGAAAGCGTTCTTACTGGGTGAACGCATCAATCTATGGTGGTTTACGAACCCAAACACTTGCTTGTGCGTGGCAAACATTGCAGGATCCAATCATTCAGCAGGCAGCGGTACGGGACGCAACCTCGATGTGGAAAACGTATCGTGGTGGGACCGATGTCAAGATCGGTGCAAATAACACAGACCTCACTCGCCAATTGGGCGCCCTCGCAACTTTCTGTTCCGTGGGAGATGTCAATCTGCGAAATGCTGCTTGGAATCATCTTGTTGCAATCGCCCGAGGAGTAATTAATAGCGATGGCAGTGATGTTGAAGGTTCCCCACATTATGCAATGTATATGGAGAAGCTACTGTCGACCGTGGAGGCAGCAGCAGCCACATGTGGGATACCTAACGAACCAATTCCACAACTTCGTGGATTGCTGTACGGCTTTGTTGCACAGGCAGTCCGACCTGATTTCAGACTTGAATCACTCGGTGATACCGCCGCAGTTGAACTTCGCCGAACTTTCGGAGTCGGGGACTGGCGCGCGGATTGGTTGCGCAGTAAAGGTGCGATCGGAACGCCACCCACCCCGGTCTACAGGGCTTACGACGGTGGCTACATTTTCGGCCGCCATTCGTGGGCTCTCAGTGGCTCGGGTGCGCCGGATAGTTATTACTCGCTGAGATATAAGGGTATTCGACCGGCCACGGCTCATACCCATGACGATGGCGGATCATTGACTTTCTATTCTCGTGGAGTGCCCTGGATTTCGGATCCGGGCCCGTACCGCTACAACTCCAGCTCATTACGATCTTTTGTGAAAACACGGGCGGCTCATTCCACATTCACAGTCTCCAATACAAAATACAATCGCGGGAAGGGTGTGGTTAAAACCAAAAGTCGTTCGGACTCTCGCTCTGGAGGCAACGACTATTCATGCTTGGTTGACAATTCGTGGAAAAAGTCCGAAATAACTCGCTGTGTGACTTATGTTCGTGGAAGCGATGCACTCGTTGTGGCAGATTATATAAATGCAACCAAAGTCAAAGTCCGCAAGAAAAAGCGGAAGAACTACAAGAAACGTGAAATAACGCAACGTTGGCAAATTGGTCCCGGAATCGGAGTTGAAGGCACCGAGGGTCAGTTGACACTGGTGTCGGGTGATCAGCGAGTTGATGTAATCAAGGCAGGTGTTGGTGACTGGAATTTGAGTTCAGCGGCAGAAGGCTCTTCAATTGGTTGGCACACCACGGACTGGGGTGTAAAGGCACCTGGCACGGTCTTGTCACGGTCAACAACTGTTCCCCGCAAAGGCGATCAGCAAGTGATGGTTACGGTATTTGTGCCAAGAGGATCAGCCGAGAGTGTCCCTGTGCAAATCAGTGATGGAACGGTCACAATTACCCGAAACGGCAATCCCGTGACCGTAGGATTCCCCGCTCCCTAAAGTAGTAGTTCTTCAACTTCGGGTCGTCGTGGTAGTGACGCGGCTGCGCCCACGCGTGTTGCAGTTAATGCTCCGGCAGCACTCGCCCAACGCAAGGCTTCATTCAATGGCTGCCCTTCATTTAATGCAGCTGCAAGTCCGCCACAGAAGGCATCCCCCGCGGCAACCGTGTCAACGGGGACAATTCGAAATGCCGCCGCCTGCCCCGATGCGGTCGCTGTTGACCACACTGCACCCTTCTCTCCGCGTGTGATGATCACGGAGCCAACACCCAGATCAACAATGGATGTCGCGACCTCAACGAAGTCGAGCATAGATATACAAGCGTTTCCTTCCAACGTACATAGCCCCTGAGCTTCGTGTTCATTGGGAACCAAGTAGTCGACGAGGGGAAAAACGGATGGAGGGAAGTCACGTACAGGCGCAGGATTCAAAATCGTGATCGCTCCCAATTCTTTCGCCACCTTTAATGCTCTTTCCGTAGTCTGGACCGGAACTTCACCTTGGGTGAGTACTACCCCGATCCGGTATTCACGAGCAATTTCTCTCAGCGACGTTTCGACAGCATTTTCGCTCAGAGAGTTGTTGGCACCGGAGACCACAATTATGCGATTCTCGCCGGAGCTTTCCACTTCGATAATCGCCATCCCGGTACTGATATCCGGCACCTGACTCACGAGAGATTTGATTCCCTCATCCGTCAGGGTTTGAATCAAGCCGTGTCCGAATTGGTCACCTCCAACAGCGCCGATCATGGCAACTTGGGCGCCAAGTCGGGAAGCTGCAACGGCCTGGTTAAGACCTTTCCCGCCAGGCGCCTGCTCGAAAGTTTTGCCAAGAACGCTTTCACCGGATGCTGGGAAAGTATCCAGTGTAAGAACGAAGTCTGTGTTAAGACTTCCGACGACCACTACGACTGATTCAGACGGGTTCAATTTGATGTTTGCAGGTGTACTCACAGAGAGATAATGTCATGGCAGAAGTTCGGTTGTGTTGTCCATCAGAAGTTGGGAGAGTTCATGAAACTTGTACTAGGCAGCGACCATGCCGGATTCGAGCTCAAAAGCGCTCTGAGCGCATGGCTACTCGACCTGGGTCACCAGATTTACGACGTAGGTGGCTTCAGCGAAGAACGGGTTGACTACCCAGAGTTCGGAGCAGAGCTCAGCCGCGTTGTGGCCGCAGGTGAAGCGGAATTCGGAATTGCTGTCTGCGGTAGCGGCCAAGGGATCTGCATGGCGGCAAATAAAATTCATGGAATTCGCGCGGCCCTCATCCGAACGGTCGAAGATGCACAACTGGCACGAGCGCACAACAACGCGAATGTGGCCTGCTTCGGCGGACGGGTGACTGATGCATCACTCGCACAAGAAGCTTTTGCCGTTTTCCTGTCCACGCCTTTTGAAGGCGGGCGTCATGCTGATCGAGTGGCCCAACTAAATGAACTGACTTAGCGGAACTGTTTCTGGGATATAATTGTCTCAGCCACTAGACTAAATTAAATCTACGTAATTAGGAGTAAAGATGAAAAGCATCAGCAAGTTTGCGTCAGTCGGCGCGATTAGCATCCTTGGCGTCACGGTTCTGGCGGGTTGTTCAAGCGGCGATGACCCTGCAACCGACACAACTACCTCCTCAGAGTCGAACCAAATGCTCCCACCGGTCATTGTCACGGCGGATCAAACCGATGCGTCGGCCACAGTTGGCGCTTTTATCGACATTGTGGTTGATGACCCAGCAAATACGACGATCGCGGTCGACAATGCTGAGGTACTTGAGGTCATACAAGGTAAAGATGACGGAAGTGCGACCTTTAACCCAGGTGCTGAGGCGCTTTCCCCAGGAACAGCAACTATTACGGTCACCAGTCCCGATGGTTCAATTCGAGACATCGTGGTAACAGTCTCCTAAAAGGTAGCGCTTTCCGGCAAACTCACTCTGACTAACATGTGTCGGGTGACCACTCGAATAGCCCTCGCAACCTGCGAGCAACTTCCCGACCTTGACCCCGATGACCAGCCACTAATCAATCTTTTTCGCAAGATCGGGATTGAGGCGGCGCCAGCCATATGGTCTGATTCGAGCATTGATTGGACGCTGTTTGATCAGATAATTATCCGAAACACCTGGGACTACACCAATCGGCTAGGAGAATTCTTAGCATGGGCGAAATCGAATAAGTCCCGGATTCGAAATTCATTCGAGACTATTCGATGGAACTGCGACAAGATTTACCTCAAAGACTTAGCTTCCGCGGGGTTTCCCGTGGTTGACACTCAATTTGTGTCAGGCGGGGACAGCGGTTGGGACCCACCGAATACCGCGGATTTTGTGGTTAAACCAACGGTCTCTGCCGGCAGCCAAGACACTATGCGTTTTCCCGCGGATAGGCCGGGTTCGAAGCGCAATGCTCAAGATCTCATTAATCGAATTGTTTCCCATGGAAAAACTGCAATGGTGCAGCCATACTTGGCAGCTGTTGATGAGGTGGGAGAGACGGCGCAACTTTTTATTGGTGGCGACTATTCGCATGCAGTTCGCAAGGGCCCGCTCCTGGCCCCCAATGTGCTGGCCGAAAAAGAGCATGGCTTATTCCTCAAAGAGGACATTTCACCCCGGGACCCAAGCCAGGCACAACGTGAATTGGCAGACGCGGTCATCGCATACGTCGCTAGGAGTTTTGGCACTCCGCTGTACGCGCGGGTTGACCTGCTCGATAACCCCTACGGGAGGCCAGTCATTTTGGAACTGGAGTTAGTGGAACCTTCGATGTTTTTTGTGACGGCCCTCGACTCTGCTGAGCGATTGACGACTCTTTTTACCGAATAGTCCTATCTTTGTAATGAAATTGTTACCCGAATGTGGGTAAATATGGTGATTTTTAGTTGCGGTGCTTGAGAAATGAGATTATGTTGTCGCTCACAACAATTTAGTCATCCAATGTAGATTGAGGAATTCGTGTCCGATCGTCTTACGCCGATTCCCGAAGATAAATTTGCCTTCGGCCTGTGGACTATCGGTCATATCGGTCGAGACCCATTTGGTGACGCAACTCGACCAGCCATCACCACCTCAGACTTTGTCAAGGGACTCGCGGACATTGGCGCTTGGGGTGTTTCATTCCACGACGACGATCTCATGACCTTTGGAGCGAGCGAATCACAGCGCCGGTCCGAGCTTGATGCCTTCAAGAAATCATTGGACGAATCGGGCTTGGTATGCCCCATGGCGACAACTAACCTGTTCTGGCACCCCGTTTTCAAAGATGGCGCATTCACTTCAAATGACCGAAAGGTCCGACGCTATGCGATTCAAAAGACGTTGCGCAACATCGATGTTGCTGCCGAGCTAGGGGCATCCACATATGTTCTCTGGGGCGGTCGTGAAGGGGTCGAGAGTGCCGCGAGCAAGAATCCTGCCGATGCACTTGACCGGTACAAGGAAGCCTTGGACTTTTTATGCGGCTATGTCTCCGAAAAAAAATACGACATTCGTTTTGCCCTAGAGCCAAAGCCGAATGAACCGCGAGGGGATACCTTTCTTCCCACAATTGGCCACGTAATGGCCTTTATCAATCAACTCGAGAATCCAGCCATGGTCGGCCTCAACCCCGAAGTCGCCCACGAAACCATGGCAGGATTGAGTTTCTTTCAAGGAGTCGCCCAAGCCTTGTGGCAAGGAAAGCTTTATCACATTGACCTTAATGACCAAAAAATTGGACGTTTTGATCAAGACCTGCGCTTCGGGTCTGAAGGCATCAAAGACGATTTCATGTTGGTGCGGTTGTTGGAAAACTCTGACTACACCGGGCCGAAGCACTTTGATGCTCGCCCGTACCGTAACGAATGGGGTGACGGTATTTGGGACTTCGCGCGCGGATGTATGCGCACCTACCTCGCACTCGCAGCCAAGGCACGCGAGTTCGACCAAGATCCTCGGGTAAAGGCAGCACTGGACACATCAAGCACACCTGAACTCGCGGAACCGAGCGTTGGCAAATTCACGTCTGAAGTTGCTGATGGATTACTTAATGAGTCATTTGATCCGGATGCGCTTGCAGCTAGGTCCTATGGCAACGAAGCACTTGATCAATTAGTCATTGATCGAATTCTGGGAATCTAATTTCTCAGGAAAAGTTAAGCAGGAAATTCCTGCACTGAAAGGAAATAAATAATGAAGAAAAAGCTATATGTAGCTTTCGCGAGTATCGCGGCAGCATCATTAGTACTTACCTCCTGTTCGTCGAGTGACGACACAGCAGCCACAGATACCGCATCAGAAAGCGCAGCCACTGAAGAGGCAGAAGCTACTGAAGAAGCCGCCGCAGGCGATGCAGGAACAGCTTGTGTCATTTTGCCAGACAGCCAGTCTTCAGATCGATGGGAAAACCAGGATCGTCCGGCAATTCAAAACGCTCTTGAAGCAGCAGGTTTCTCAGCAGACATCCAGAATGCTCAGGGCGATACAACCCAGTACCTCACCATCGGAGACCAAATGCTCGCAGGTGGCTGTGGCGTAATGGTTCTGGTTGACTTAAACGGCTCCGGCGCAACGGTTGCTGAAAAAGCGAAGGCGCAGGGCATCCCGGTAATTGCATACGATCGTCCATTTGCACCGGCTGACTACTACGTCTCCTTTAACAACGTAAAGGTTGGACAACTTCAGGGTGAAGGTCTCCTCAAGTGCCTCGGTGACAATGGCATTGATCCTGCTGCCGCGGCAGTCGTGTTCCTCAACGGTTCGCCATCTGACGGTAACGCCGCGATGTTCAAGGAAGGTTACGAAACCACCCTTGCAGCCGCAGGAGTAACACCAGTCAATGACCAGTCGGTCCCAGACTGGGACAACCAACAAGGTGGCGTCATCTTCGAGCAGATGTTCACTGACCTTAGTGGAAAAATTGATGGCGTTCTCGCCGCAAATGACGGTCTTGGTGGAGCTGCAATCGCAGTTTTGGACAAGAACGGCATTAAGCTCCCCGTGACCGGACAAGATGCAACCATTGGTGGTTTGCAAAACGTTCTCCTCGGAAAGCAGTGCATGACAGTGTTCAAGAACACTGCACTTGAAGCTGGCGATGCCTCAGTACTCGCCATCGCACTGCTTAATGGCGAATCCCCATCTGTAGAAGGGACCGTGGACGTCAACGGAACAACTGTTCCAGCGAAGTACTCAGACCCAGTCATCATCTACTCTGAAAATGTCAAAGATGTTATTGACGCATCTCCTGGCTTTGACGTGGCCGCGCTTTGTGCGGATGACGTAGCAGTTGTATGTACCGAATTGGGCATTCAGTAAAGATTAGATAGGTAAACGGTGTGGGCTCGCATTTCGGTGTGAGCCCACACTTGTATCGCAGCAATTAATCAAAAGTGGTTTCTGGTTCGCCATATTCCCCTACTCTGGTGCGACTGTTTTGCAAAAGAAAATGAGGCGAAAATGGAATCACCAAGTCCCATCCTGGAAGTCAAGGGCGTCACGAAGAGTTTCGGTGCGGTCGACGTGCTGCAAGGCATTGACTTTTCCGTCGAGGCAGGTTCGGTCACAGCGCTCGTTGGCGACAACGGCGCGGGCAAGTCAACCCTGATCAAAGGTTTGGCTGGTATACAGCCTTTTGACAGTGGGACGATTTTTTTTGACGGCAAGGAAGTCGAACTTGGCGATCCGCGTGCAGCCTCGCAACTGGGCATTGAAGTGGTGTATCAAGACTTGGCGCTCTGTGACAATCTAGACATCGTTCAGAATATGTTTCTTGGACGAGAATTGAAGCGTGGCATGGCGCTAGATGAAGGCGACATGGAGTCTCGCGCTGGCGAGACGTTACAGTCCCTGTCGGTACGAACTGTTTCCTCTTTGCGACAAAAGGTGTCAAGTCTCTCAGGTGGACAACGACAAACTGTCGCCATTGCACGATCAGTGTTATGGAACAACAAAGTGGTCATTCTTGACGAACCGACTGCCGCACTAGGTGTGGCGCAGACGGAACAAGTACTTGCATTGGTACGCAGGTTGGCTGACAGCGGGCTTGGCGTCGTAATTATTTCTCATAATCTGCAAGACATTTTCGAAGTAGCCGACTATGTCTACGTCCTCTATCTAGGAACTATGGTGACTCGACTTCGAGTAGCCGAAACCAATAGCGGAGAAGTAGTCGAGTACATAACTGGCGGCAAAACTGACCGGACAGCGCAGAAGGGAGCGAATTCATGAGTACCGACGTCGAAGTCCCCGAGTACATGAAGTCCAAGGGCAGTGGCGTTGCTCAATCATGGAAGGCATATCGAATAAAGGTGCGTAGCGGCGACATGGGCTCGTTGCCTGCAGTCATCGGGCTCGTTGTATTGGTTGCCCTATTTTCACTTGCGAATCCCGTTTTCTTTACAGCTTTGAACTTCGCAAACTTTTTCACCCAAGCTGCGGTAGTCATGATCTTGGCCATGGGGTTAATTTTCGTGCTCCTCCTTGGCGAGATTGACTTGTCAGCGGGTGTGACATCAGGGGTGGCTGGTGCCCTGCTTGCCGTGTCGCTGTCTAGGTGGGGATTTGCGTGGCCCATTGCGATGGCTATCGCCCTTCTTGCCGGA
>CAJIYV010000021.1 GCA_905181745.1 uncultured Actinomycetes bacterium
ATCATTGTTCTAATGATTCTTATTGCAGCTATCCACAAGGCAATAAAGTGCGAGCGCCCGCAAAATTAATCACTGACGCACTCTCGGCCTCCCCCTCCGGTGACCGAATTCAACTTTCGTCGAATAGGTTCATGCTGACTCAATGGTCTGACATTGAGATCTCGCAACCCAGTTACATAAATGTGATTTCGGCGCTAGGGCTGATCGCACGTCAATTGATTACCCACGGCGTCGAGTACTCGTTGTGCGGAAGTAACTGCATCGCGCGCTGATAGCGCAGCGTCTGCCATGCCGAGTGCTTGTGAAAGAGCGTTTTCAGCCTCTTGCGCTTCATTGAACTTGTTCAGTGCTTCATCTTTTGCCAGCAATGCGGCATCAAGATCCACCTGCAATTGTTGCTGTTCGGTCGAATCGCCCTGAAGGGAAGAAACGAGGTCATTAAGTAGCGCAACCTGATTATCAAACTCCGTTTCAAAGGCAGTGGCCAGATCGGGATTCGCAAGGAGGTCTACGACCGCCGTGGAAAGTGAGGCTTGCATTTGATCCAGAACGGCGCACGGGTCACCGACGTTTTCACCTGGCACCGGGCTCGCTGATTCGGTCACCGTGGGCGTTATGGGCGTCATGGATGGACTCGATTCACTCTCCGATGAGCAAGCGGAAAGCGCGAAAGGAATGGTCAAGGCGACTGCAATAATAAGTTGTGTGCGCACCTGCACATTTAAACACGAAGCAAAACCCGTGGATCACAGGCCAAGGAGTTGTCGAACGTGCCTGGGGGCGGGCGAACCAAATTGAAGCATCAAGTCATGAATTTCTCTCCAGCTCCAATCCGGGTGCATGAGTCGCAGATCCTCGGCTAGCTGTCTCACTTCACGGTAACCAACAAAATAGGTGGGCAGCTGACCTGCGGTAAGTAATGCGCGTCGCCACTTTCCAGCAGCCTCGCTTTCCTCTTGATACCCGCGCTTGATCATAAGTGACATTGCCTCCTCTTCGCTGATCTCTTGGGTATGAACACTGACGTCAAGAATCGCATTGATGGTCATGCGGGCTTGCATTTTCAGTTGCTGCAACCTAATAGCGAGCGCACTGGGCTTGGTCGGTTCGGGTGAATAGCCCTGTGAAATAAGGAGCTCCTCAACATACACAGCCCAGCCTTCGACAAAAGTGCCACTAAAACCAAAGCGTCTGGTCAGGCTCTGTTCGCTGCCGTGACTGGCTACTGCAAGTTGCAATACATGCCCCGGGATCGCTTCGTGAATGGTCAAGTCGTGGATTTGAACGCCGTTGTATTCCCGGAAGAAGCTTTCTTTACGCTCGGGCGCCCACTGCGCTGGTGTTGGCGCCACTGCAACAAATGTCGGGACGTGTGCATGCTCCAATGGTCCAGGCGCGTCGCAATAGGCAACCGCAATTCCCCGATGGATCTCCGGCATCTCGATTACTTCCACATCAATTTCGGGAACGGTAACCAAATTGCGCTCAATAGTAAAAGCCTTAGCGGCGGCCATGGCCGAGGCAACATGTGAAAGAACAGTTGCGTCGGTCACTGGCGCTTTCTCCGCAATCTGAGCAAGCGCACATGAGATGGGATCATCATTTTCTTCAACTTCGATTTCGATTTCGGCCAAGTATTCCTGTGACACGTGAAGCATTTGCGAGTTAACTAGATCAAGGTGTTGGTGGGCAGCAACCAGTAACTCTTGAACGTTGCTTTCGGCGTCAAGTGAATGCCACAAAATTCCTGAGTAGATTTCAGGGCCCATTCGTGGTGATTTATTCGCGAATGGAAGTTGCTCTTTGAGCCACTCGACATGTTGATCAACTGATTCAATGATCTGCGATTGCATCTCAAGTGATTCAAGTAAAGCCCGCGTACCTGCAAGCTGCGCGATTGCAGTTTCGCAGTGAATTTCTGGCATCTCTTCGAGTGTATTTCGAGCTTGCTCAAGGAAGTTTGGAATCTTTTCGCATCGATCTGCAACATTCGCCATCCGCTCTTCGAGCGGTGCGAAATCACGCGAAAGCAATAAATGAATTGCGGTCCCGGGATTCCACAACATGGGATTCCACGTGTGCGCAGCGACCTGAGTGATGTCAAAGTAGGTACTGGTGAGAAACGCCCTGAGGATTTCCAAGTCAACAAGATCGGGTAACGCCAGCTCAACGTCATCTACTGCATCTAGCGCAGCGAGGTAGCCCTCAATTCGTCGCGCAAATTGTTCTTGTCCGTATTTGGTGAGATCGGGCAGTAGCGAGTCGAATGCATGCTCACCCAACCAGGTGGCGCCGACCGGGTCCATGTGGAATGAGTCCTCGATTACTTCACGAGCTATCCTTTCAAAATCTTGCTGCGCGCTACTCATGTGCTCGCACCTCCTGTATTCGACGCAGCACCGCTTTACGTACTGCGGCTTCAGTGTCTAAACCCCGTGAATGCGCCGAACTGACCAGGGCAAACAAGAAGTCGCCCAGTTGTTCCTCCGTGCTGACTCGTTCAAGTAGATGGTCAGCTTCATCCAGGTATTTCGGTTCGGGTACGCCAACTGATTGGGCTCTTGCGATGAGTTTTTCCGCCCGCATGAGGGCTGGGAGCGTTGCTGGAATTCCGTCAGTGACAGAATCACGTTTCTTTTCTCGAGTTTTGCGCTCGTGCCAAGTCAGTTCAACGGCGTTGGCGGTGTCAAGTTTCTCACTACCAAATACATGTGGGTGCCTCTTGATCAGCTTTTGAGATATCCCGTCAATCACGGCATCAATGTCCCAGCCACCCGGTTGCTCCTGGGCGATGCGTGCGTGAAATACCACTTGAAGGAGTAGATCACCGAGTTCCTCACGCATTGCCGCACTGTCATTAGCGTCGATCGCTTCGACGCTTTCATAGGCCTCTTCGATTAAGTACTCAACCAGACTCTGATGGGTTTGCTCCGCATCCCAGGGGCAACCGTTGGGTGACCTCAATCGATCAAGGATCGCCACCAATTCGGTGAAGTGGCTTCCCTGCATGTGCTATTCCGAGCCGAGATCGACGCTTTGCGGTTCCGACAGCGAATTAGCCGATGGGCCTACTGAGAGATTCTCGGGATCCCAAGTGCCAAAGCGTGGCGCGACCTCGGTTCCAAGCTCTGAGCTTAGTTCGGAAATAGCAATAAATACCTCCGCGCTTTTGGCATCCGCATCACCCGAAGGAGACAGAATATCGCCTAACTTGGCGACCTGAAGATTGACGCTAATAATTGAGTCAACCTCCCCGGGTGAAATGCCTTGCTCGCCAATTGACGCTTCAAAGGCTTCTTGGCCACCCGCTTGAGCGACGTATTGCAGACGAAGGTCGTCGATCTCTCCTTGAGCAACGGTGATCTTCTCCCGATCCGACAATTCGTTGACCAATATTCCAGTGATGAGTTGATTAAGAGTGCTCACAATAAGTTCATTGGATGAATCCATTGAGGAAAGGCCCTGCAGGTCGAGAGTGTCCTGAACCTCGGTGTCAAGCTCTGATTCACTGATCCGCTGATCCCCCACTACGGCCGCCGCACCCGCTGTTTGCGAACTACATCCGCTGAGTCCAAGACTTATCGAAAGCAGACCGATTCCGGCGATCACAGCGAGGCGTTGGCGGGTGGGCTTGGCGTTCATAAGTGACACAGGTTCTCCGGATCTTCAAGGGTTGGAAAATAAGACGGTAAACAGTTCGTGGAGCCATTCTAGGAGCTGGGTATCTCGCAGTTCAGGTGCACCAATACCAGTGCCGGAAGTGGGCTTGGGGACCAGAAGAATGCTCGTTGCCCCTTTGATCGTGCTGCCTGGGTATACGCGCGCAACCCTCATGGCACGGGACTCAGGAAGCACTACAGGAGAAAGGCGGATTGCCTTGCCTGTGGCAATAACTTCTTGAACTCCAGCAGATTTAGCCGCAACCCGAAAACGGGCGACCCCGATCAACGCCTCCAGTTCACCCGGCATGGCGCCGTACCGGTCAATGAGTTCTGCGGCGACTTCATCTACTGACTGGTCGCTGCTTGCATCTGCTAAACGCTTATAGGCTTCAAGCCGCAGTCGCTCCTGGGGGACGTATCCGGTTGGGATGCTCGCATTAATGGGCAACTCAACGCGGACCTCATTGACCTCTTTAGCTGGCTCATTCTTGTATTCGGAGAGAGCTTCACCCACCAACCGTAAATACAGGTCAAAGCCAACATCTGCAATATGGCCACTTTGTTCGCCACCTAGCATGTTGCCGGCACCGCGAATTTCAAGATCTTTGAGAGCGATCTGCATTCCCGAACCAAGATCGGTTCGTTGGGCAATGGTTGCTAACCGCTCGTGGGCCGTTTCTGTGAGCGGCTTATTTGGGTCATAGAGAAAATAGGAGTAAGCACGTTCGCGACCGCGGCCCACCCGACCTCGCAGTTGGTGCATTTGTGAAAGTCCGAATTTGTCTGCCCGATCAACAATCAATGTATTGGCGTTGGGAATATCAATTCCCGATTCAACGATCGTGGTACAGACGAGTACGTCGATTTCTTTCTCCCAAAATTGAACAATCACTTGCTCAAGGGAACCTTCGTCCATTTGCCCGTGGGCAACTGCGATGCGAGCTTCGGGGACTAGTGTCCTGATTCTTGCGGCAACCCGATCGATTGATTCAACCCGGTTATGAATGAAAAATGTTTGTCCATCACGCAAAAGCTCACGATGAATTGCGGCGGCGATTTGCTTCTCGTCGTAGGGACCCACGAAAGTCAATACCGGATGGCGCTCTTCCGGCGGAGTCTGGATGACCGACATTTCCCTGATGCCCGTAACAGCCATTTCTAGGGTTCGAGGGATTGGAGTTGCACTCATGGCAAGAACGTCAACATTGGTGCGAAGCGCTTTTAGGTGCTCCTTGTGCTCCACGCCAAATCTTTGTTCCTCGTCGACAATCACCAGACCTAGGTCCTTGAATTTCACCGAGCGCGTGAGCAATCGGTGTGTTCCAATCACGATGTCTACGGTTCCTTGGGCTAATCCTTCGAGGATTTCTTTCACCTGAGAGTTCGGTGTGAATCGCGAAAGTGCAGCCACTTTTACTGGGAATGCGCTGTATCTTTCTGAGAAAGTTGTGAAGTGCTGTTGCACGAGCAGGGTCGTGGGAACGAGCACGGCAACTTGCTTTCCATCCTGTACTGCTTTGAATGCTGCCCGAATAGCGATCTCAGTTTTTCCAAACCCTACATCGCCACATACCAACCGGTCCATGGGAATTTGCCGCTCCATGTCCCGCTTGACTTCGTCGATCGTGCTGAGCTGGTCGGGCGTCTCGACGTAGGGGAACGCGTCCTCCAGCTCGCCCTGCCAGGGAGTATCTGCCCCAAACGAGTAGCCCTTAGATGCTTGCCGTGCCGCATACAGTCGAATCAGTTCACCGGCGATTTCTTTGACCGCTTTGCGCGCCCGACCTTTAGCCTTCTGCCAATCGGCACCACCAAGCCGGTGCACGCTGGGCGCTTCCCCACCGACATAACGAGTAATCAAATCAAGCTGGTCCATGGGTACAAAAAGGCGATCTGCTGGTTGCCCGCGCTTACTTGGGGCATATTCAATAATCAGATACTCGCGTTCGGCTCCCCCAATCGTTCGCGTGATCATTTCGACATAGCGTCCAACACCATGATGTTCGTGAACAATGTAGTCACCGGAGTTAAGTGTGAGCGGATCAATTGCACCGCGTCGCCGGCTCGGCATTTTCCTAAGGTCTTTTAACACCGACTTTGCACCCATCAGATCTGACTCACTAAAGACCCAAAGTTGTGAATTAACCAGGTGAAAACCGCGATCTACGTGAGCCGTGATCAATTGCGCAACTTTTGGTATTGCCGGAATTGCGACCGACTCTGACTTCACCGCACTTATTCCCTGGCTATCAAATTCCTCAGCGATTCGATCTATCGAGCCGTGGCCCTCTGCGGTGATAACTACCGTTGAACCGACCCCGAGGGCGCGCGCTATGTCCCTACCGGCAAGTTCGGCATTCCCGTGATAGTTATTGTTTTCGCTGGCGTTCAACGTGATTACGGTGTCATCACGCTCACGTGGCAATTGAGTGAGATTCCACACCGATCCATTTCGATGACGGACCTCGCGAACGACTTCTGACATGGTTGTGAACATGGAGCCGGAAAGGTCAATCGGTGAAGCTCCCCCGACAGCCGCACTATGCCAACCTGCGGTCAGGAACTCTTCCGCGGTTTTAACAACATCCAGTGCCCGAGAATTTATTCGCTCGGGCTCAACCAGAATTAGCGATGACTCCGGCGGTAAAAGTTCATGTAAGGGGCTCATCTTGCCGGCAAGTGCCGAGGAGAGCGACTCCATCCCTTCAACAGATTGGCCGTTCGCAATGTATTCACACATTGCGGCGACTTCAACATGTGCCGCTCCAAGTAGCCGGGCTTTCTCTTTGACTTCTTCGGTGAGAAGCAGTTCCCGAACCGGTGGCGCCCAGAGTCCATGTTCAGCATCTTCTAGTGAGCGCTGATCCACTACTGCGAAATAGCGGATTTCTTCCACGTCGTCGCCCCAGAACTCAACTCGGATTGGGTGCTCCTGCGTTGGCGGGAAAATATCAAGGATGCCACCACGCACCGCAATTTGTCCACGTCGGTCAACTAGGTCTACGCGCTCGTAACCCAAAGCCACAAGCCTGCTCACCGTCTCCGTGAGTGATGCTTGATCACCGATCTTTAGTTCGACCGGTTTCTGATCCCCAAGATCGGCAACGATTGGTTGCAATGCTGCGCGCACGGATGTGATCAGTACCGTGATGGGTGGGGCGTGGACACTCCCAGTAATTGGGTGCGCGAGCCGACGCAGGACTGCCATGCGCCTTCCCACTGTGTCAGCTGAGGGCGAGAGCCGCTCGTGCGGAAGTGTCTCCCAACTCGGGAATACTTCAATGCCTTCATCCGGTAGATAGGCGCTCAGATCCGCGGCTAGTTCTTCTGCTGCACGACCAGTGGTGGTCAAAATTAACACGACGCCTGATTCCTGCGATTGCCTAATCTGTGCAATTGCAAGTGGGTAAATTACCGCGGGTCCAACGAGATCTACCGTGCTGGCGATCTGGGCCTGTTCGGAAATTGAAACAAATGCTGGATCTGACCTGACCAATTCAAGAAGCCCGGCCAGCTGTTGTGTATCGCTCACGCTCCCTGGGTTTCTTTTATAGCCAGCAGAACATGCGGATACAGATCTGTTCGGGAGACAACGAGATCACTGACATAAGGGGGCATGTGATTGAAAGTTATTGGCGCACCATCCATGTGTGATGCGATCAGCCCGTAGTGCTGCGCAACAATGTACGGGGCTGCGACATCCCACTCGTAAAAGCCAGTGTTGTGCAAATAAATGTCTGCGCGTCCACACAAAATCTCATTTACTTTTGCGCCCACAGAGCCAACGTCAACGATTTCAACCTTACTGTGAGGAATCTCTGCTTCTGTCAGGAGCTCGCCGAGTCTTGTGACGATTTCCTTCAACGTTGCCGGTGGGCGGGAACGAGATGCGACAACCCGGATCACCGAGTCCTTCGAGGTTGCGATCTTGACAGCATCGAGGACGCTTCGTGTAATGCCTTGGTCGGGGAGATCCACAGTCCCAGCACTGAGCTTTCCGGCTTTTGCATTCCATAAAGCAATGTGAACTCCAAAATCTTTGCGACCCTGCCCATACTCCCAGGTACCGTCTAGTGGATCAACGATCCACACTCGATCTGAGACCAGTCGGGCCGCATCGTCTTTACCTTCTTCACTAAGAATTGCGTCAAGCGGACGGGCGGCTGAGAGTTTATCCATAATGAAAAGGTGCGCCGCACGATCGGCTTGGTCGCGAAGTTGATCACTCACAGCCTTGTCCATTGAATCCACCGGGTGGGTGCGGAAAAACTCTTTGCGCAGCGCCATAAGCAGCACACCGGCCTGCTGGGCGACAGTGCGCGAAAGCTCAGCATCACCGAGTTGGGTCAAATCTTCGGTTGGGTTCATATGTACAAATCGCCTAACTGTTAAATTTATTTTGGGCCAAATCTAAACCGCTAGTCACCAACGTCTCAAGTGCTTCACAACCCCGACTAATAAGTGCAGGTAATTCCTTGCGCTCACCTGCACTGAATTGCGAGAGCACGAAATCAGCAGGATCTTGCTGGCCCTGTGGTCTGCCAATTCCCATTCTGGTCCGGTAGTACTCACCAGAGCCAATTGATTTCTTGATGCTCTTAAGCCCATTGTGCCCATTGTCTCCCCCGCCAAGCTTTAGCCGGATTGCGGCGAAGTCAATATCGAGTTCGTCATGGACAACGATCAGGTTTTCGAGCGGCACGTCGTAGAAATCGAGGATCGACTTGATCGGTCCACCGCTTTCATTCATGTAACACAACGGGATAGCGAGTACCACGCTCTGCTGGGAACCGGGAAGCCCAATATGGCCTTCCCCAACTGCCGCAAATGCCTTCTTGTGCCGCGATAACTTTAATGACAGTTGTGCCGCAAGTTCGGCGACCACCATCGCACCAATGTTGTGCCTGGTGGCGGCATAGACGGGGCCAGGATTGCCTAGCCCCGCGATGACAAAAGTCACTACTCCGCAACAGGCTCAGCCGGGACGATGTCGGTCTCTGCAGCTTCCAAGGTGGAGGCGGCGGATGCAGCGGCAGCATCTTCGCTGGCACCCGCGGCGGCGGCAGCGGCAGCAAGTTCAATCGCCTTTTCCCTAGCGTCTTCGACCGCGTGAGACACTGCGTCAAGAGGCAGCTCGCCATTGGCAACGGACTCTTCCCATGACTGCATCACCATTGCGACGTCGAGCCCGGCTTCTTCAGCTGCTGAATGCACCTGGGCGACTGCGTCCGCATAGTCGCTACGAAGTGCTGCTTCTTGTTTGGTAATCACCAGAAGGTCAAGGTGCTCAAGGTTAAGGCGAACTGGGTCGCGCTGAATATCGCGCGGTTTCGTGAGGTAGGTCTGGCTGTCAAAAGCAATATTGAGCACCACGCGAGGTTTACGAAGGGCTAAGTTCAATTCGTGCTCTGGCAGGGTGACGTGCATGAGCGAGATATCTGTGCCGTACAGGACTGCAGGAACCTGGCCGCCACGGCGGATCCGACGCGCAGCGCCCTTGCCAAATTCCGAGCGGGGGGAAGCGGTAATGTTGACGTTAGTCACGAAGTCTCCTTGTAAGTGATCGGCACGTTGAGGTTTAGCAGTTGCGCGCCAAGGGGAGGGACTAAAGCCCGACCACGTCGATCACGGTGCCACACTCGCTGCACCCTCGCCGAGGAACAGCCTGAGTCTACAAAGACCTGCTTTGGCTAGTGCGAGGAGGTGTGCCGACCGAAGTCTTCGTCTTCAAACATCCGGGTAACCGAGCCGTCGGTGAACACTTCATTGATCGCTGTAGCCAGTAACGGAGCGATTGAAAGCACCGTGAGCTTGTCAAATCGGCGCTCTTGCGGGATCGGGAGCGTATCGGTTACTACTACCTCGGAAATATTGGAGTTCTGGAGGCGTTCGCGGGCCGGGTCGCTCAAAATCGCGTGCGTTGCAGCCACGATGACCTGCGAGGCACCATTTTCAAACAGGGTCTCTGACGCCTTCACAATTGTGCCACCGGTGTCGATCATGTCGTCAACGACAACGCACACGCGATCTTTGACGTCGCCCACGACTTCCAGTACCCGCACCTGATTAGGGATATCGGGATCGCGACGTTTATGAATAATTGCCAGGGGTGCGCCCAATACATCGGTCCACCGTTCAGCAACGCGGACTCGGCCAGCATCAGGGGACACCACAGTGATTTTGCTACCGTCGACTTTGGATGCAACGTGTTGGGCCAAAAGCGGCAATGCGAAAAGGTGATCTACTGGTCCATCAAAAAAACCTTGAATCTGCGAAGTGTGCAAATCAACGGTCATGAGGCGATTAGCTCCGGCAGTCTTAAACAGGTCTGCCATCAGGCGGGCGGAGATCGGTTCACGGCCTCGGTGCTTTTTATCTTGGCGGGCGTACCCGTAAAAGGGCACAACCACCGTGATGCGCTTTGCGGAGGCGCGCTTGAGTGCATCAATCATGATCAGTTGTTCCATGATCCACTTATTAATGGGCGTGGTGTGGCTTTGAAGCACGAATGCGTCACCACCGCGAACAGATTCACGAAACCGGACGAAGATCTCGCCATTAGCAAAATCATGTGCGGTAACGGGGGTCAGATCAATGCCTAGGTTTTCAGCGACCTGCTCGGCCAACTCCGGGTGCGACCTGCCAGATAACAGCAGGAGATGCTTCTGGGTTGGGACTGACTTTTCGGCCACTGCTCCACCTTTACTGGTTGCGATCTAACTCACCGAGAAAACTATTCACTTATGTCTTGCGCGGGGAAGGTGGGTGTTCTGGACTAAATCTTTTCATGTCCCGATTGATCGGATTGCGTTGCCCTCTGTGCGGCCTGCGCTGACTGCGTCCCAGGGCGCTTTCGAAGAACCCAATCCAGAATATTGCGTTGCCGGGCCCGACCTACGGCCATCGCACCGGCGGGGACGTCCTCTGTCACCACTGAGCCCGCTGCCGTGTAAGCCCCATCTCCAATCACCACAGGCCCAATCAACATATTGTCGGAGCCAACCCGGGCCTGGTCCCCCACCGTGGTGTGGTGTTTCTCGACTCCGTCATAGTTGACGAAAATAGTGCCCGCACCAATATTGGTGCCAACGCCGATAGTGGCATCACCAACATAGGAAAGGTGCGGGACTTTGGAGCCCTCACCCAGCTGAGCATTTTTCATTTCAACGAAGGCGCCGGCCTTGCCCGAAGCGCCGATTACAGTCCCGGGCCGCAGATAGGTGTAAGGACCTACCGTTGCGCCGGCACCAATCACGACAAGTTCGGCCCACGTGTGACGAATAATCGCGTTGACACCGACTTCAGCAGAAATCAAAGTGGTTCCCGGACCTACCTGAGCGCCAGTTTCAATGGCGGTCGGCCCGCGCACAGTAGTCTGTGGGAATAACGTTACATCGCGGGCCAATTCGGCATCCACGTCAATCCACGTGCTCTCCGGGTCAAGCATGGTGACTCCAGCTTTCATCCACTTGTCATTTATTCGATCGCGCATAATTGCCATTGCTGCTGCAAGTTGTGAGCGGTCGTTGATTCCCAGGATGTCACTTGTGTCGTGTACACCCACCCCAATCACAACGTCACCGCGTGAGGCCAAAATCTCAATGACATCCGTCAGGTATTCCTCTCCCTGCGAATTGTTGGTATTCAGTCCGGTAATCGCATCAAGTAATGCCGCTCCGTCAAATGCGTACATGCCCGAATTGATCTCGCTGATTTCACGCTGCTGCGGGGTCGCATCCTTTTCTTCTACGATTCCCACAACCCGGTCGCTCGAACGAAGAACGCGCCCATAGCCAAAGGGGTTATCCAGATCCGCTGTTAACACTGTTGCCGCAGCTGTGCTTTCAACATGTTTCATCAACATCGTGACTAAAGATTCACCAGTAAGCAACGGAGTGTCCCCGGTAAGCACAACTACTGGGGCTTCACTTGTCGTAACCCCACGTCCGGTCAAAAACTCCAGAGCAACGCGGACCGCATGGCCGGTTCCATTGCGTTGTGTTTGTTCGACGGTTGCCACCCAGGGTGCCACTTCATCAAGGTGCGCGACCACCTGTTCGCTTTCGTGGCCCACAACCACCACGAGGTGCTCGGGCTCAATAGTTGCGGCCGCTTCAACCACGTGACCCAACAGGCTACGTCCAGAAATTTCGTGGAGAACTTTTGGTGTTGCTGACTTCATGCGGGTTCCTTCACCTGCCGCAAGAATGATCACAATTGGGGGGCGCACGACACCAGCCTACTTCGCCGCGATGCCACAGTGAGGGCCATCACAAGAATCATGAGCCGGTAGGAGCCAGCAGAGTCACCAAGGTCTACTACTTGATCACTGGTCAAACGCCAACGTTCGTCAATTTTTTCGATCTTAGGCAGGAACCCCTTCCCACCTAATTGCTTCACCCGGCCAGCAGGACTATTGATGAGCCGCTCACCCATGACTGCTAGATCGAGGATCTGCTTGAACACAGTGAATGCTTTATGTACCCGCTGGGCCGAGTCCTGACGACCCATACTGATCACCCATCTAGTCACACGATCAGTCTCCTTCTGGACACGTGCAGGCTCTGACATTAATTTCGTGTAAAACCGGTAATTCACCTTGCGCATCCGCGGATAAGCCAGAGGGGTTGTTCATTTTCACTGGTACCCTCGACCTCACCACCTGACCGTGGGTGTACTTGCATGTCAACGAAGAGGCAAACTTTGGATTCACAACCAGCCCACCCCCGGCATATTCTTGACGGAGGCATGGGACATCTCCTTCGACGCAAAGGTGTGCCGGTCAGCGGTGCAATCGGGTCGATGGAACGTTTCCTCAATGTTGCTTTGGCTAACCGAAATCAAAAAGAAACTGTTTGCGAATCCCACCTCGATTTCCTGCGTGCCGGCGCAAATGTCATCACCACCAACAACTATGCCTGTGTGCCTTCCGCGCTTGCGCTGAGCCCCAATCCCTCTCCACAACTCATTACTGATCTCATCGATGCCGCAGGACAAATAGCGCGACAGGCATGCCAACTCCATGCTCAAGAACTACCGCTGAATTCCACTCTGCCGATGGTGGCGGGATGCGTACCGCCACTACACGAAAGCTATCGACCAGACCGTGTGGGAAGCGAGAGTGAACTGACGGGTGAATACGCTCACATAGTCGAAGCTATCGCGCCACATGCTGACTTATTGCTGTGCGAGACCATGAGTTCTGTTCGTGAAGGCAAATTAGCAGCGCAAGCCGCAAATCGGGCCGGTATTCCCGTGTGGATTGCTTGGACCCTCGCTGAAGACGCAAGTGGCAAACTCCGAAGTGGTGAGTCCGTACAGGACGCGGTTAGAGCGGTCAATTCGTATGAAAACGTGCAGGCAATGCTATTTAATTGCTCGTCCGCTGCTTCGATCACGGCAGCTTTGCCCCAACTTCGCGAAGCTGCACCAAGTAGCATGCTGTTGGGAAGCTACGCGAACGGTTTTCAGACAGTCAAAGTTTCCGGTGGTGGTCGGGAAGATTCGTCGGGTGGCCAGTCCGAATACGACGGAGATTCGACGCCAGAGGCGTATGCGAAACAGGCTCAGCGGTGGGTAGAACAGGGTGTAGAAATTGTCGGGGGATGCTGCGGAATCTTTCCCGAACATATCCACGCAATCGAGCGTAAAATTCGCCGCGGCTAAAACACGCCTCCACTTTCGAGCGCGATTCCTTTCTAAGTTGACCACGAATAAAGGCTAGCCGTAGAAATCTTGCTCGATTATGGGTGGAGCAACAAGCACAACGGCCCTGATGCAGCCAGTCGTCAACAACTCCTGTCTGCTCTCATAAAGAGCGCCGCGGCATGGGGCACCTACGGATACAGCATCAATCAAAAGAACCCCAGGACATCAATGGACTCAAGCGCCCTAACCCCCAGGGGTTCCCCCATGACTCCTCTTTAATTCGACTAGGGGCGACAAGGGTGGATTGGGCTGGACAAGGCGTGCCGATACGCCGCTGGTAGCAATACTGGTAGCAGAGATCGCCGAGATTTCGGTTTGTGCTTAATCAGAAGATATCGACATTGTGCTTGCATCTGGATCAGGATCGCCACCTGCTTCAGCAATGAGTTCTGCGTTGTCCTCCATGTGACTTTGCAGCACTTCCATCGATGGAGCGAACATGACCACATGAATCGTATCGACGTCCTGTAAATCCTGTCCGCGATAAAGAGTCCGGATGCCATAGTCCTTGTCGCGATGTTCTTCAA
This sequence comes from uncultured Actinomycetes bacterium, assembly GCA_905181745.1. Lineage (GTDB taxonomy): Bacteria > Actinomycetota > Actinomycetes > S36-B12 > S36-B12 > UBA4592. The sequence continues at coordinate 13,898 of CAJIYV010000021.1, forward strand.
GAGCGTCAAAGGCTGCCAGCCAGTGGTCGTAACCTTTTGTTATTTTTCCTTTGATTATTACCGTGGGCATTTACTTGCTCCTAT
>CAJIYV010000022.1 GCA_905181745.1 uncultured Actinomycetes bacterium
GTGCGGGTGATTGTCCCCCACATATATTTTCAACTTGGTCAACTGCTGGCGACCCAGTTTGTTATGAGGGAGCATTCCCTTAACTGCCTTCTCAACCGCCTTCGTTGGGTGTGACTCCAACAGCTCGGCGTAGGTGATAGCTGTGAGACCACCAGGGTAACCCGAGTGGCGGTAGGCCTTTTTCTGCTCACGCTTCGAACCGGTGAGGGCAACTTTGTCAGCATTAATAATGACAACGAAATCACCCGTATCCATATGTGGTGCAAAGGTGGGCTTGTGCTTTCCGCGAAGCAACGCCGCGGTGTGACTGGCGAGCCGTCCGAGAACAATATCGGTGGCGTCAATTACGTGCCAGGTGCGAATGATTTCACCGGCTTTGGGACTATATGTGCGCATGGGGCGCTACCTTACTTTCTCGTAGGGACTCGGACTCTGCACCTACCGGTTGGTAGGCCGTACTGGGCACCTTCCCGGGCATCCAGGCTGCAACAGACACAGCAAGGACAAAGAATACCCGTCCACAGCAGCGGCCACCGAATCCCCCCTGATCAAGGATGTATTTCCCCACGAAAAACCAAGAAAACTACTACGGACGCGGTGGCTGGGACGCTAGCCACGCTTTAAAAGAGGCATCCTGTTCCTTGCGCCACAGCGCCACCAAGTCTCCCAATTCACCGGGTTCAGTGATGAACAGCTGCGGGTATCGCGCTTGCTGAGCCAACATTAATAGGCCAGTGATCCGGGCATCAGCAAGAGCTCCATGCCAATCGGCTTCATTGAGTTCTAACCCGTAGCGAGCCACTGTGGGTTGCAAGCGACGCTGAGCCTTGCCTTTCACGTATTTATCCATGTGTTTGTCAATTACGTAGGGGCAAATATCAACTACACCCGAAAGCGGCTGATGGCCCACCCGCTCAAGATTTGAATCAAGAATCGTTCGATCAAATTGGGAGTTAAAGCACACTACCGGTAGTTTGCTCGACACAAGGTATTCACGAATTTCCTCAAGCGCTTCAACTTGTACAAGGCCCTGGGTCTGACTCATCTGATCGGTGATCCCATGGACAGCGCTGGCTGCTTGTGGAATCTGCACATCGACTTTGATGAGCCATTCGCGCGAGGACGCTTCAACACCGTCACGAAACTCCACCGCAGCCGCGCTCACAATTCGGTCTGCGCTTACCTCAACACCCGTCGTCTCAGTGTCAAATGCAATAAAGCCGTCATCCACCCAGGACATTCAACTCCTCCAATTCAGGTTCAGTAAATCATTTCCATCAGAGACTCAGAACAGGATTCTTCATTCACGACAGTGTGATCCACACTTTTCGCAAGGGCTCGGTGATCGACCACACGGTTTTCGCGCCCAGGGGTAGCATCCCAACGGTTCCGGGTTCAAGCAAGATCTGGCCACCCTGATCGCAGGTCACAGTTCCACGCCCGGCGAGCACCACGAATACCTCCTCCACCTCCGTGTCGGTCGAAGTGCCGACCGAGTGTTCCCACACGCCAACTTCAATATCGCCCTCTGTGTCAAGGGCGCTCACTCCTGTACTCACGCCTTCATGAGCGGGTAATTTAGCGTGCCTCACGGGGGTGTTACTGGCCAAATATCCACGGATCATGGCTCAACATTACGACAAGACAGCGAAATTTCGCGCTTCTCACCTGCAGCCGGCTCGGCGATCTCAATCACACATGGAGAAGTGTTCAGCCCCGCCGAGCCCTAGTTTCACTTTGGCGGGCGAATAATTCTTCATCCGGTGGGTAACCCACTCGTTCAAGGACGAGTGGGAACGCTTGCATCGTCTGAATGTGGGAGATTTTGGATTCTTGGCTCAAGAGATGTTGTGTCCAGGTGACGGGCCTGCGACCATCACCGATTGGCAAAAGCGCTCCCACAATGCTGCGGACCATGGAATAACAGAAGGCATCAGCTCTAATTGTCATGACAACGTAATTATCTTTGTTGCGGTGCCATTCGAGTCTTTGGACTTCCCTGATTGTGGTCGTTTTAGGTTTTTCTTTGCAGAAGGCAAAAAAGTCGTGCACCCCAATCAGACATTGGCTTGCTTCATTGAGTTTGTCGATGTCAAGGGAGACTGGCCACGCAAAGACCTCGTGACGGTGAAGTGGTGTTGGACCGGTGGGGTCATCACAAATTGTGTAGGTGTATTCGCGCCATAGGGCCGAGAAGCGTGCATCAAAACCGTAAGGCGCTTCCTCTATTTTGTGAATTCGGATGTCACCCGGCAACGCCTTATTAATTCGCTCGGCGGTCAGTTTGTACATTTGTGGGTGATTGCGAGCGATATCAAAATGGAATACCTGCGCGCGAGCATGCACGCCGGCATCCGTGCGTCCGGCAACAATTGTGGGTAAGTGAAGTTGGTGAATCAGAGCACCGATTGTGTTTTCAATTTCAGATTGAACCGAGCGGGCCTCCATTTGAGAGGCCCAACCGTGAAAACCGGAGCCGTCGTAGGCCAGGTAGACACGCAGACGAATCAGCCCGTCCCCGGGTAAACCGAGAACGGGCTGATCAATTTCGTGTTGCGAACTCAGGACTTACTCCTTGGGCTCTGCTTCTTCGCCTGCAGAAACTTCTTCTTCGCCTTCGGTATTTACCGGTTCGCTCGTTTCCTCTTCGAGGACTTCCTCGGTGTCTGGTGTAATTTCTTCCACGACCGTGACGTCTTCGCTTTTGGCAGCTGATTCCCTAACGGCACGCTTGGTCGCACCCGTTGCTTCAGCAACTACCGCTTCAGCCATTGGCTCAACCATTTCAATGATTGCCATGGGGGCGTTGTCGCCCTTACGGTTACCAATCTTGATGATTCTGGTGTAGCCACCTTGGCGGCCGGCGTAACTGGGGCCAATCTCCGTGAATAACGTGTGCACAACACCCTTGTCCTTCACTACGGTGAGAACACGACGGCGAGCCGAAATGTCTCCGCGCTTTGCAAAGGTAACCATGCGCTCAGCGAGTGGCCGAAGCCGCTTCGCCTTCGCATGGGTGGTGGTGATGCGCCCGTGCTCAAAGAGCGCGGTTGCTAGATTTCCCAGCATGAGCCTCTCGTGAGCCGGTCCTCCGCCGAAGCGGGAACCCTTAGTTGGCGTAGGCATCTTGTCTCCTTATTGATCTCGGTGAGTCAGTAATTCGTGAAGCACTGCGGCTCTTAGAGCTGCTCGTCCTCGGGGTAGGCATCTTCTGTGACGGTCTCAATAACTTCTGGGACTTCTTCGGGGTCGACATCCATATCGACATCGGTGTCATCGAAGTACACAGCGGTAGAGGGATCAAACCCTGGAGGGCTGTCCTTGAGCGCGAGACCAAGACCGTGCAGTTTTACTTTGATTTCCTCGATTGACTTAGCGCCAAAGTTACGGATATCAAGCAGATCAGCCTCACTACGGGTGATGAGCTCCCCAACGGTGTGGATGCCTTCGCGCTTAAGGCAGTTATAGGAACGCACTGTCATGTCAAGTTGCTCAATTGGAGTTGAGAGTTGCTCGGCGACGAATGCATCCGTGGGGCTTGGACCAATATCAATACCTTCTGCGTCAACATTCATCTCACGAGCAAGACCAAAGAGCTCGACCAATGTGGAACCAGCAGATGCCACCGCATCGCGTGGCAACATGCATGGCTTGGTCTCAACATCGATGATCAACTTGTCGAAGTCGGTACGCTGCTCAACACGGGTAGCCTCAACCTTGTAACTCACCTTTAGTACGGGTGAGTAGATCGAGTCCACCGGGATCCGGCCGATTTCTTGCTCTGGATGCTTGTTCATGGTCGAGGGCACGTAACCGCGACCACGCTCAACAACGAGTTCGATCTCGAGCTTGCCCTTGTCATTGAGTGTTGCAAGATTAAGCTCGGGATTGTGAACTTCCACGCCCGCTGGTGGCTGAATATCAGCTGCAGTCACGCTCCCGGGGCCCTGCTTGCGCAAGTACATGACAACTGGCTCATCGATCTCACTTGACAACACGAGCCCCTTGAGGTTCAAAATGATTTCGGTGACATCTTCTTTGATTCCATCGATAGTGCTGAACTCATGTAGAACCCCATCAATGCGAATGCTGGTGACAGACGCACCCGGGATCGAGGAGAGCAATGTTCGACGAAGTGAGTTGCCAAGGGTGTAACCAAAGCCTGGCTCAAGGGGTTCCAACACAAAACGTGAACGGAACTCGCTGATTGGTTCTTCGGTCAGAATTGGACGCTGACTAATGAGCACTTTTCATTTCCTTCCAGCGATACCCTCTATTTGATATCGCGTTTCTCGGCTCGATTCGAGTGAATCGAGAGTGGTGACTACTTGGAGTACAACTCAACAATGAGCTGTTCGTTGACCTGGGTGTCAATTCCCTCGCGTGCTGGGATTGAGTGAACAAGGATGCGCATTTTTGACGGCACAACCTCAAGCCATGGTGGAACGGTCTTTTCTCCGATCTCGGCGTGAGCCACAATGAAAGGAGTCATTTCCAGCGAGCTGGGGCGAACGTCAACTACGTCATTAGGGGAAACCCGGAAGGACGGAATGTCCACCTTATGGCCGTTGACCATTAAGTGGCCGTGGGTTACCAACTGGCGAGCCATGTCGCGGCTCTTTGCAAAACCAGCACGGAAGACCACATTGTCCAACCGACTTTCAAGGATTCGTAGCAAGTTTTCACCAGTTTTACCCGGCATGCGCTGTGCTTCTTTGTAGTAGTTAGAGAATTGCTTCTCTAGAACACCGTACATACGGGTTGCCTTCTGCTTCTCACGAAGCTGCAACAAGTACTCACTCTCCTTTGACCGACCGCGGCCGTGCTGGCCGGGTGGGTACGGGCGTTTTTCAAATGGGCACTTTGGTGACTCGCACTTTGATCCCTTAAGGAACAACTTCATTTTTTCGCGGCGGCACCGCTTGCAATCTGCGTCCGTATAACGCGCCATTGTCTTCTCCTAATTTCTAAGTGTTATGAAAGGTCCGCGGATTAAACGCGGCGACGCTTCTTGGGGCGGGTTCCGTTGAATGGCACTGGGGTTACGTCGGCGATTGAGCCAACTTCAAGGCCGGTTGCCTGTAGTGAGCGAATCGCAGTTTCGCGACCTGAACCCGGTCCTTTGACGAATACGTCAACCTTGCGCATGCCATGTTCCATTGCGCGACGTGCAGCAGCTTCAGCGGCGAGCTGCGCGGCAAATGGTGTTGACTTGCGACTGCCCTTAAAACCAACTTGACCAGCTGATGCCCATGCAATTACGGCACCCGTTGGATCAGTGATGGAAACAATGGTGTTGTTGAACGTGCTCTTAATGTGAGCGTGACCATGGGCCACATTCTTTTTTTCCTTGCGCCGCACCTTCTTGGTGCCTGGACCTTTGGGGGCCATGTGTGATTCCTATTCTTTAGAGGTTTGGGGTTTTCTCGTGTAACAACGAGATCGTTCGCTTAGACCTTCTTCTTACCGGCAACTGCCTTACGTGGACCCTTACGAGTGCGCGCGTTGGTATGGGTGCGTTGCCCGCGGACGGGAAGACCCTTGCGGTGACGAATTCCCTGATAGCAACCAATTTCCACCTTGCGTCGAATATTGGCTGCAACCTCGCGGCGCAGGTCACCTTCTACTTTCAGATTTAATTCGATCCAGTCGCGCAAAGCGAGTGTTTGATCGTCGGTCAGATCCATTGATTTCATTTGAGGATCAATGCCAGTTGCTTCGAGGGCTTTTGCAGCCTGCGAACGGCCAACACCGTAAACGTAGGTCAGCGCGATTGCCAGGCGTTTTTCGCGGGGCAAATCCACGCCAATAAGTCGTGCCATGGGCGTACTCTCTTTTCAGTAATTCACGGGGTCGTGTGGTGGGAGAGCCAATCCAGCCCGCCAAGGCTGGTCTTCGGCCCCGTGGCCGAAGGTGTCGTCCGGATCTGCTGATCCGGGGTCGGGTTCTCCCTGTACTTGGTGTTCGAGTTGTCTCTCCCGGTAACACCCCAGTGCTTTTAGGCTATTGAGCCTTTTTAGCCCTGGCGTTGCTTATGACGAACATTTTCGCAAATCACCATCACACGACCGTGGCGACGAATGACTTTACATTTGTCGCAGATCTTTTTGACGCTGGGTTGCACCTTCATGGTTACTCTTTCTCGAGTTTCTATTGAAAACGGTTGTTACTTGTAACGATAAACAATTCGGCCGCGGGTGAGGTCATAGGGTGACAGCTCAACCACAACGCGATCGTCCGGAAGAATTCGGATGTAGTGCATCCGCATTTTTCCACTAATGTGGGCGAGCACCTTGTGCCCGTTATCTAGCTCAACCCGAAACATTGCATTTGGCAGAGATTCGGTGATCAAGCCCTCAAGCTCGATCGCGCCCTCTTTTTTAGCCATCTACTCCGCTTCCCTATGATTGCAGCCAGAAGTGATCACCACTTCAGCCGTCAGAGTCTACGCAAGGGCCCAGCCGGCCCGAGCGTTGGGGTCAATTGCCCTATGGGTTGGCGATCCTGCGCGAAATTGCGCCAAATATACCTATTTGACACTCGCCCCGCCCCGCCCCAGACCGACCAGAACCAATTGCCACCATTTTCACCTGGAAAAATTTTGGTGAGTGAGCCGGATTCGATTTCCCCCGATATTTCCCTGCGCAATGATGGCGCATTTAACTTGAGTTAACGGATGGTAAGAATTTGCGGACCCGATTCGGTGATCGCGATGGTGTGCTCCCAATGGGATGCCCAATTGCGATCCGTTGTTACCACCGTCCAATTATCCTCCAAGGTAACAACCTCAGGGGATCCGATCGTGATCATTGGTTCGAGGGCCAAGACCATGCCCACTTTAAGCTCAATCCCATCCCCTGCTCGGCCGTAATTCGGGACCGGAGGGTACATATGCATTTCGGTGCCAATTCCGTGACCGACGTAGTCCTCAACGATGCCGTAATTACCGGCATTTCGAATCACCGTCTGAATTGCGTTACCAATATCTCCCATGCGGTTACCTGCCACTGTGGCTTTGATTCCAGCGTCAAGTGCAGCTCGTGTTACATCGGAAAGTTTTTGAATCGTTGGCTGCGGGTTCGTTGATGCGATTATCGAAATTGCGGCATCCCCATGCCACCCTTCCACAATTGCACCACAGTCAATTGAGATCAAATCACCCTCGGCAATCACTTTGTCACCGGGTATTCCGTGCACGACTTCTTCGTTTATAGAGGTACAGATCACGGCTGGGAAGCCGTAGTAGCCGAGAAATGACGGCGTCGCACCGGAACTGAATATGCACTCGCGGGCGATGACGTCGAGCTCGCCGGTGGTAATTCCCGGAGTTACATTGATCCGCAACGTTTCCAAAGTCTCGGCGACCACCTTGCCGGCGATGCGCATACATTCGATTTGCTCGGGCGTCTTAAGTTGAACTCGCTCTTTTTTACGAAACCCCATGTTGTCGCTTAGGCATTAACCGTTGACAGGATCGCACTTGTGACAGCATCAATATCGCCCAGACCATCAACTTGTACAAGCAGCCCACGATCTTGATACACCTCAACCAGGGAAACGGTTTGTTCCGCATAAACCTCAAGCCGGCGCCTTAATACTTCCTCAGTGTCGTCAGTGCGGCCTTGCTCGGCGGAACGTTTTACCAGACGGGCAACAACCACGTCCACATCTACTGTCAATTCAATGACGTGATCAATTTTCGATTTCTCTACACTGAGCATTGCATCAAGCTCCACCACTTGCTCAACTGTTCGCGGGTAGCCATCGAGAATGAAGCCCTGTCGGGCGTCCTCATGGGTTAAGCGATCGCGGACCATCTCGTTAGTGACGCCATCAGGTACGTACTCACCAGCGTCCATGTAGGACTGGGCTTCGATTCCTAGCGGAGTGCCCGCACTGACATTGGCGCGGAAAATATCTCCCGTTGAAATATGAGGGATGCCCAGTTGTGTAGACAGCAGAGCCGCCTGAGTCCCTTTACCCGCACCCGGTGGGCCCATGAAAACTATGCGCATACGACCAAATCATAGTGGAGCGCTGACCCTAGAGCCAGCCCACTTCCCTACTTAAGAAATCCCTCATAATTACGTTGCTGCAATTGGGCTTGAATCTGCTTGACCGTGTCAAGTCCAACGCCCACCATGATTAGTAGCGAAGTGCCACCGAAGATGAACTGCGTTGATACACCCAAGAAATCGAATGCAAACACCGGCACAATTGCGATCATGCCTAGATACAGCGAACCCGGAGCAGTCAATCGAGTAAGAACGTAGTCCAGATACTCAGCGGTGGGACGACCAGCCCGGATACCAGGAATGAAGCCACCATACTTCTTCATATTGTCGGCAACCTCGGTTGGATTAAAGGTAATCGAGACGTAGAAGTAGCAGAAGAACACAATTAATAAGAAGTAGGTTGCCAAATAGACGCTTCCACTTCCTGTTCCGTAATTCTGCTGCAGCCACTGTGCCCAACCGGATTGGCTTCCCGAAAGCTGAACAAACAGGGTTGGCAGGAACAGTAGAGACGAGGCGAAAATGACTGGGATAACACCAGCCATGTTGACCTTGAGCGGGATGTACGTAGAGGTTCCGCCATACATTCGCCTGCCCACCATGCGCTTTGCATACTGCACGGGAATCCGACGCTGCGCTTGCTCGACAAACACAACAAAGGTAATTACGAGTAGGCCGACAAGTAGCGTGATGGTGAAAGTAAATGCCCCACGACTACTGAGAATATTGACGAACTGGGCGGGAATGACCGCAATGATTGAGGTGAAGATCAGCACGGACATGCCGTTACCCACCCCGCGTTCGGTGATCAACTCACCAAACCACATAACGATGGCCGTTCCCGCAGTCATGACGGTGATCATGACGAGCATCACCCAAATGGCTTGGTTAGGAATAATTTCTTCATTACAGCCTTGGAACAGGGATCCGGGCGATCGAGCCAAAGAAAGAATCGCCGTTGACTGCAAGATCGCAAGTCCGATGGTGACGAAGCGGGTGTACTGGGTGATCTTTGCTTGTCCGGCGTTGCCGTCAGCTTTGAGCATTTCCAATCGAGGGATAACCACCGTGAGCAATTGCAAAATGATGCTGGCTGTGATGTAAGGCATGATGCCGAGAGCGAAAACTGAAAGTTGGAGGAGTGCTCCACCACTAAAGAGGTTGATCAGCGCGTAAACAGAGTTGTCTTGCACAACGTCGATGCACCGCTGGATCGCCGAGTAGTCAACGCCGGGGGTCGGCAAGACCGAACCTAGACGATAGACCGCGAGCAACCCAAGAGTGAACAGAATCTTCTTGCGAAGATCCGGTGTACGCAGGGCATCCCTGAACGCACTGATGTGCATTTCGCCTCCTGCTTAAAGTTCGGTTACTGACCCACCCGCGGCAACGATCTTGTCACGAGCAGCGCCAGAGAATTTATCTGCACTCACATTAACCTTGACTGAAATATCGCCCAGCCCCAGTACCTTGACCAGCTCGCCCTTGCGGACAGCGCCAGAAGCTACCAAATCAGCGACACCAATGGTGCCACCTTCAGGGAACAATTTTTCAATCGCGGCTACGTTAACAACCTGGTAGACCTTAGTATTCGGGCTGGTGAAGCCTTTGAGCTTGGGCAGGCGCATGTGAAGTGGCATTTGCCCACCCTCAAAGCCAGCCTTCACCTGGTAACGAGCCTTCGTACCCTTAGTTCCACGGCCTGCAGTCTTACCCTTGGATCCCTCGCCGCGACCCTTACGAGTCTTGGTTGTCTTAGCGCCCGGAGCCGGGCGTAGGTGATGAACTTTAAGCGTCATAATTATTTGACCTCCTCGACAACGACCAGGTGCGAGACGGTGTTTACCATTCCGCGGAACTCTGGGCGGTCTTCTTTAACCACGGTGTGACCGATTCGCTTTAAGCCGAGTGAACGCAAGGTGTTGCGCTGAGTACTCGTGCCGCCAATCTCCGACTTTATCTGAGTGACTTTAATCGACGCCATTACGCACCCGCCCCTGCCGCGCGAGCCCGCAGCAATGCTGCCGGTGCGACATCTTCTAGAGGTAGTCCACGGCGAGCCGCAACTGCTTCTGGGGACTCAAGCCCGCGAAGAGCGGCGACTGTTGCATGAACAACGTTGATGGCATTGTCAGATCCCAGTGACTTGCTCAGGATGTCGCGGATACCAGCGCACTCCAACACTGCACGCACCGGGCCACCAGCGATAACGCCTGTACCAGGTGCCGCTGGGCGCAGCATGACTACGCCGGCAGCAGCTTCACCCTTGATTGGGTGGGGGATTGTTCCTTGGATGCGGGGAACTTTGAAAAAACTTCTCTTGGCTTCTTCAACACCCTTAGCAATCGCTGCAGGAACTTCCTTCGCTTTGCCATAGCCAACACCAACGTTTCCGTCACCGTCACCAACGATCACAAGGGCCGTGAAGCTAAAGCGACGACCGCCCTTTACCACCTTAGAAACGCGGTTAATAGCAACTACGCGCTCAAGTAAATTTGACTTCTCCTCGCGAGGGCCTCGATCTTTACGATCTCGACGCTCGCCTCCGCCACCAGTGCGGCGCGACGTATCAGACATTATTACCTCTTCCCGATCGAAAAATTAGAAGTTG
>CAJIYV010000023.1 GCA_905181745.1 uncultured Actinomycetes bacterium
CGATGAATATCCATTTGGGCCACCCGGGGACGACGATGGCAGCCAACACACAGCCCGTTCGGATCCCCATTGAAATAAGGTATTTCCGGGTACGCCCAGCCTGTTCACTGCTCAAAGCGCGGTTAGTCTCCGTAATGGTGTAGACCTCAGGCGCCATGACGCTAGCCTAGGCCTACAACGCAACATGCGCGATCTGACCTAAGGAGTTCCATGACCGACCGCAGTTACGCGATTGCCACATTGGTGGGCACTTCGCCAGAGTCAATTGATACCGCTGTCCGCAATGCCGTTAAACGGGCGGGAGAAATACACAAGCACGTTGATTGGTTTGAGGTGGATCAAATTCGTGGATATGTGCGCGAAAATGGGGTGGATCATTTCCAAGTCACAGTCCGTGTGGGTTACCGACTTGAGGACCAGTGAGCGAGAAAGGCGGATTAGCTTTCATCACCGGTGGCAACCGGGGGATTGGAGCCGCGACCGCCCAGGCTTTGACTGACGCTGGCCATCGGGTGGTAATTGGTTCACGCTCAGGTCAAGCCCTCGAGATCCCTAGTGTCCCTAGTGTCCCGAGCGTCGCTATCGACGTGGGAGATGGTGAATCAATCGAAAAAGCCATTACCGAAGTAGAGGAAACCTATGGCCCGATCTCAATCCTGATAGCCAATGCTGGCATTACGCGAGACTCCCTGCTGATGCGCATGGAAGATCAAGATATCGAAGAAACTATTGCTACCAATTTGGTCGGCTCAATCCGACTCGCACGACGCGTTCTGCGCCCAATGATCAAGGCACGAAATGGTAGGATTGTGTTCATGTCCTCTGTTGTTGGATTACTCGGCAGTGCTGGACAGGTCAACTACGCGGCTTCTAAAGCTGGGCTCGTAGGTGCAGCTCGCTCGTTGACCCGTGAAGTCGGCAGCAGGGGCATCACCATTAATGTCGTTGCGCCAGGATTTATTGACACTGATATGACAGCGGCTCTCGACGAGAACACTAAGTCCGCAATTTTGGGAACTATTCCGGCAGCGCGTTATGGTCAGCCAAGCGAAGTTGCACGGGTTATTGAGTTCCTCGTCTCAGATGCCGGCGCGTATATTTCTGGCGCAGTTATCCCGGTTGACGGCGGTCTAGGAATGGGACACTAAGGAGAGTGCAATGCTGCTAAAAGATAAGAACGTGCTGATTACCGGGGTCCTCACCGACCAATCTATTGCATTCCATGTGGCCAAAATGGCCCAGGAGCAAGGCGCGAATGTCGTCTTGACTTCATTTGGGCGGACTATGTCCCTGACGAAGCGAAGCGCAACGCGCCTGCCAGAAGAGGTTTCGATCGTTGAACTTGACGTGACCTCCCAGGAGGATCTGGATTCATTGGCTGCCCGCGTGGGTGAGCACGTGCCACATCTCGACGGAGTTTTACATTCAATTGGATTCGCGCCAGAGAGCGCGCTGGGTGGAAATTTTCTTAATACATCGTGGGAAGATGTGGGAACCGCGATTCAAATTTCAACTTTTTCGTTTAAGTCACTGGGCGTAGCTTGTCGGGATCTATTAGTACCCGGATCTTCGTTGGTTGGCTTGGATTTCGATGCGAAGGTTGCCTGGCCCACTTACGACTGGATGGGTGTGGCTAAGGCGGCGCTCGAGAGCACCTCTCGTTATTTAGCCAGGGACTTGGGTCCACTTGGTGTTCGGGTGAATTTGGTTGCTGCGGGCCCGATCCGCACCATGGCCGCCAAAAGTATTCCCGGGTTTGAGGAGTTCGAAAACTTGTGGGAGCAGCGCGCCCCACTGGGGTGGGATGTCACAGACCCGACAGCCGCGGCTCAAGCGTGTGTAGTCCTGCTCTCGGACTGGCTTCCTGCGACTAGTGGCGAGATACTGCATGTCGATGGAGGCATGCACTCACAAGGCGCCTAGAGCTGGCTGTCACGATCTGATCTGAGTATCTCGTCCCGCGTGATCCCCAGCAAGTAAAGTACTGAGTCCAAATACGGCACATTCACCGTAGTATCCGCGCTTTCACGCAAGACATTTTTAGCATTAAAAGCCACACCTAAGCCCGCCTCAGAAATCATGTCGATGTCGTTTGCTCCATCGCCAATCGCGATCGTGCGTCGATTAGGAATGTTGAACTCTCGGGCAAAATGCATCAGTGCCTCGCGTTTGCCTTCTCGATCCACGATTGGTCCACACAAATTTCCGGTAATCACGCCGTCAATGACCTCCAACGTATTGGCCCGAAAGGCGCTCACGCCTAACTCACGTGCGATCGGCTCAATCACATTGGTAAAACCACCGGATACCAAAACAATTCGGTAACCGAGACGATTGAGAGTGCGACACAGTGTACGTGCACCCGGAGTCAGCGAGATCAATTCTCGAGCTTGCTCAATTAGACCGGCTGGTGCGCCCGCCAGCAGCGACACGCGCGCATGCAGTGCCTCAGTGAAATCGAGCTGTCCACCCATCGCTGCGGCAGTGATCTCGCTCACCGCCGAGCCAACGCCAGCCAATTCACCCAAAAGGTCAACCACCTCGCCCTGGATCAACGTGGAATCGACATCCATCACAACGAGATACTGTCCGCGGGCTTCCAGCGCGACGTCTTGAACTGATATATCCACTCCGCACCGCACTGAGACTTCGGCTAATGGGCGACGTAAGGCTTGATGATCCACGCCGGAACCTTCAAGCCGAATTGCCGTCACGGGGTAATCGGCAATCCTATGAATTCGATCCAAGTTCCCACCATGTTGTGCGATTGTTGAGGTCACAATGTTGATGCATTCAGGATGCAGTGGAGCTCCCATCACAATCACCTGAAATTTTTCACGGGAAAGATCGGCTTCGAGTGCCACACCTGGACGAGTCGTAACTTCCATGTTGCGAGAACTAGCGGCGATCCTGACACTTTTACGGACTTGATCAAGTACACCGGGTGCAACTGTGTCAGTGACGCTGGAGTCGAGTTCTAGCGCTATCGCGAGAGTGAGATGTCCACGCACCACCAACTGTTCCATGTCCACCACTACAACCGGCGCTGGCGCTACAGCTTCAAATATGTCGCTCGTAACTCCAGGCGCGTCAATTCCATTCACTGTTATGAGTAGCGTGCGATCAATCACGGGCCCAGCCTAAGTCCCGCCGAGGTCCCAAATGTTTCCACGGTGTCAATCTATGATGGGGTAATCAGGATGTGACCTGTGACACCAAGGAAAGAGTCTGTGGGTGAGATTGTTGCGTAAAGTGCTTGTGGTTACGTCCCTTACCCTGATCTTGATCTTGGCTGTGGCGCTGGCTGGGGTAGCCGCGGGTCTTAACACCTACTTTGGATCCGATAAGGCGGTAACGGCTCAGGGCCCGCGTATTGAA
>CAJIYV010000024.1 GCA_905181745.1 uncultured Actinomycetes bacterium
TTGTGATGCAAGGATTTCAACTCGTCGCTGTGCCCTGCTCAGATCAATATCTGTGATAGCCACTTTGGCGCCAAACTCACCAAGGGTCGTGGCAATACCTGCACCGATACCTTCACCTGATCCTGTAACGATTGCAATTTGGCCTTCTAACATTGATCCCATTTCGCGGCGTGCATTCATGATTTAGCCCATCCTTGCGCTTAGAAAACCTAGGTTGCTCGTGCCGCGACTCCGGTCAGAGGAACGGACCAAAAGATCCGTGTTTTCTGTCGGAGAAATGGCGTCGGGAACCGCTGCATTTTTGATATTTACTCGAAACACAATCATAAACTAACTTCGCAGATTTGTGTAGTGGGAACTTTCACGGCAGTCCCGGAAAGGGATCCGCAACTAGGAATGTCTCACCCAAGTTGACCGCAGATTTTTGGTTGCCGCAGACAATTTTCGCGTCATTATGGTAGCGTAAAAATCGCAATAACGTGTTGACGTGGCTGCCGTAAAACCGTAATGAAGGGTTAACCTTGAGCGTGGGTCGATTTCAGAAAAAAGTGTGTATTGTCACGGGAGCGGCACAAGGCATTGGGTTAGCCACCGTTCGTCGTCTGGCGGCGGAGGGAGCGCGAGTTTTTGCCTTAGATATCGCCGACGCACCCGAGCACATCCCATCGGTCGAGTGGATGCACTGCGATGTCACCTCTGTGGATCAGTGGGAAAGCACAATTAACTCGATTGAGTCCCTAGCCGGCCCACCTAAAGTACTAATTAATAATGCGGGCGGTGTCGGCAGTTATGACGAGTTGGCGAGTATTTCTCTTGACGACTGGGATCGGGTAATCGAACTCAATCAGCGCAGTGTGTTCTTGGGCATGCGAACCACTCTGCCTTCAATGTTGGAGGGGGGCGAGGGCTCAATCGTCAATGTGTCATCCATGTGGGGAATAATTGGTACTTCTGGCGTTGCTGCCTATCAAGCATCAAAGGGCGCGGTGACCATGATGACCAAAAATGCAGCCGCAACGTACGCGAACCGCGGAATCCGGGTCAACTCCGTGCATCCAGGTTTTATCTGGACTCCTATGACAGAAGCGCAAGATGCGGATATCTCCCAAGGATTAATCGACAAAACACCCATGGCGCGTGCTGGTTTAGGAAACGAAGTTGCGGCAGGTATAGCCTTCCTGGCTTCTGAAGATGCTTCGTTTATCACAGGTGTGCAGCTCTTAATCGATGGCGGATTCACGACAATCTAATGGTAAATCAAGAAGATCTCCAACGGCCTGTCATTCCTGACCTCATCGCTTCCTGTTGGACCGCAGCGGGCAATGCGGATGCGCGTGGCGGCAAAACGCCAAGCCCTGTGGATATCCGCCGGAGAATTGAGTGGGCTGGAGCTACTGGGTGGAAAGGCTTTGGTCTATTGCACGCTGATCTTGTCCAAGCAAAGGGGACAATAGGACTACAGACGCTAAAAATGCTCTTCGATGACAATGGGATTGAGCACATCGAACTGGAGTACTTGTTGGATTGGTGGACAACTGGCCCCGCTAGGGCCGCTTCAGATCAAGTCCGGCACGACCTGTTTGAAGCCGCAGGCCCGCTACAAGCGCGCCACATTAAAATCGGGCCCGGCATTAAAGGGGTTCCGGTTGAGCCGGAGATTATGAAAAAGAGTTGGGGGGAACTTTGTCTTAGCGCCGAACAAGCTGGGGTCAGCCTGGCGCTGGAGTCCGCACCATATTCATATTTGCCAACGGTAACTAGCATCGTGGATCTGGTCACGGAGGTTGGTAATGAAAGTGGAGGAATATTGCTGGACATTTGGCACGTGGCTAGGAGCGGCATGGATTATGAAACCATGGTGCATGAAGTCCCACCTGAAATATTATTCGGTGTGGAACTCAATGACGCTCAGAATGAAATTGTAGGCACGCTCTTTGAGGACACAATTAATTGCAGGGAGTACTGTGGCGAAGGGTCTCTTGACGTCACCGCTTTCATTCACGCGATTGATGAAATTGGTTTCAGTGGACCCTGGGGCGTAGAAATAATTTCCAATGCGCATCGAGCTCTTCCAGTGAAAGAAGGTCTAGCGAGGGCGTTGAATACGACCACTCGTTGTTTTGAGCTTGCAAGTTCTACCTGAGGATCCCATACAGAGGTGCTGCTCTGCTTACTCTAGGCCGTCATTGACGTCAGCGCTCTCGCTTGTGAGGGTAACGCCAGCGTTAGCAGCCGCAATTAGAAGCATTGTTGAAAAATCATCTTCTGCATATCCACGGTCGATGCAGGAATCAACAATGTCCCTCACTAAATTTGTAATCGGCATAGGAACTTCGTGCTTATCTGATTCGCTGAGGCCAAGGTCAAAATCTTTACGCAGCAAAACTGGTGTGAACGTTGGATTAAAATCCAAATTGACAAGGGCTGGCGTCTTGTATTGGCTGAACATGCAGCCCATGACGCTGCTATTAATGAACTCCATGATCGCCTCGCGCTTCACGCCGCCCTTTTCACCAAGAACTAAAATTTCAGCCAGCGCTTGAGTGTAGATACCAAGGATAATGTTGTGATAAATCTTGACCAAGCGAGCCTCTTCACCAGTTCCGACGTACGTTACAGAACTCCCCAACGACTCAAGTAGCGGTCGAACTGTTTCGAATGTCTCGCGTTCGCCGCTACAGACCACAGCCAATTTTCCCGCCGCCACAACTTTACCATTGCCGCTCACAGGAGCGGCGAAAAATAGAACACCTTGTTCTTCAGCATACTCACGCACCGCGCGACTAGTCTCCACACTGACTGTTGAGCAGTCAACAACGATTTTTGGGGCCATGCCCCCGGTTAATAGCCCTTTGTCTGGATCCAGAAGAACGTGCTCCAAGTCAGCCGAAGTGCTCACCATGGTGAAGACGACATCTTGCGTAATCAACTCCCGGATCGACCCGGCGACTTCGACTCCTCGAGCCTTCAACGGATCCGCTTTGGACACTGTCCGGTTCCACACACGGACTCTGTAGCCAGCATCAACTAACGTCCCCGCAAGGGGAGCGCCCATATTTCCCAATCCGATCCAACCCACCGTTGGCTTGTCGTGCGTAGACATTCCATGCCCTTTCGCCATAATTCTCAACAAAATGAACTACCCAATAGAATCTATTCTGGACGTGTCTTTTCCATTGATTTCCGACGCTCATCCGGGGAAAACAGCGGACAAGTGAGGCAAGAAAACAGGATTATCCAAAACCCAAGACGTTACTGAATCACCATTCCGCCATCAATCATGATCAGCTGACCTGTCATGTAGTCGCTGTCAGCACTGGCTAGAAATGATGAAGTCCCGACAACATCTTCAGGGTATGAATAGCGCTTCATCAGGATCATATTCTCAGCAAGGCTGTCCATCGACTCACCCTCCTTGGCGAATTTTCCAATAGCGACAAGGTCACGGTCTAATTGCTCCCACAGTTCGGTACGCACCACACCAGGCCCGTAGCCATTGACCGTGATGTTGTGCTCGATCAAAGCCTTGGCGCCACCCTTTATCATTGCCAGGACCGCGTGCTTACTCGCTGAGTACACCACTACGTCGTCGTAGGCTTCCCGCGAGAGAATAGATCCCACGTTAATTATCTTATACGGGAAATCTTGCTTGCCCTGCGCTTTCATCTGGGCAGCTGCTGCTTGCATGCAGTTCAATGTGCCCCACGCGTTGACATCCATGATGCGGTCCCAGTTCTCCCGGGTGATGTCGAGGAAAAACAACGGTTTATTGACTCCCGCATTGTTCACAAGAACGTTGATACTTCCGAATTCAGCCACTGTATGGGCTACCGCAGCCACCGCATCTACCTCGCTGGTTACATCGAGCTTGACCCACGTAGCAATTCCACCGGCGTCGGTAATTTCCTGAACGACCTTGGCAACGCCATCGAGATTGACATCAGCCAAGCAGACCTTCGCTCCCTGCGCCGCGTAGTCAATTGCAATCGCGGCACCCATGCCCTGGGCCGCGCCCGTCACCAAAATATTTTTCCCTGCTAAACGCTGCTTATCCATGCTGGCTGTACCTCTCGCTGTGTTTACCGCGACTATCGCGGTTGATGG
>CAJIYV010000025.1 GCA_905181745.1 uncultured Actinomycetes bacterium
TAGTTCTACGTTGTGATGTTGATCGTTTTGTGCGAGCAATCTTATTTCTTCTTCCTTCACTTCATTTTCTCGCTGATCAATTGTTTCAGAGGACCTAGCCAATTGGGATTTGACTTCGGCAGCGTCGTTTCGGGTCTGTGATAACTCTTCAGCCTGGCCACGAAGTTGGTCTTGAGCGCCTTCTATTTCTCCACGGGTCCTGGCCATGTGTTCAACCATTCCTTCAACGCTCACACGCTCACGTACAACAGCGAGGCGTTCTTCTTCCACCGCACGCCGCATACCTTCAATTTCAGCGCGCTCTCCCTCTAGCAATTTTGTCTCTTTGGAAGTTTCCTCTAACTGCTTGCGAAGTTCATATTGTTGGCCTTCGACATCATCTAAACCAAGGGAGACTCGCTCACTTTTTAATAGGCCTTCGCCCTTCATTGTTTCTAGCTCAATTGCCGCCACATCCAGGGCAGCTCGCTCATGCTGCAGGTCAAGATTTAGTTGTCCAAGTCTCTTGTTCTCAACCTTCATGTCTAAATAAAATTGTCGCAACTGATTTTTTACTTCCTGCAGATCAGGATCAAGGTGTGGATCTACCCCTGGATCAGGCACCAGAACGGGTTCCGCTGGAAGTGCTTCTTCGACCATTAAAGGCTCTGGCGCACCTGGATTTTTTGCGACAGGTTCGCGTGATTCCGTCGTGTGAATCTTAATTTTGCTGTCTGCGACCCAGCGATCTATCGTTTCGCCATCAACTTCTTCACGCTCGTTGTTTACTCGCGAACCACTTCCAGATCGGTTCTTGCTCGGGCTGGCGTTCCGACGTGCCCAACGTGAGGGTTTTTTCGGCGAATTGGTCTGCTCTTCCCCCTGAGTTTTAGACAGCAAATCCGCTGAGGGTTTGCCAGCTGTATCCCTGGACTCACCTAGCTGCTGGGGTTTTGCTGCTTCTTCTTGGATGCTTTTTGTTCCACCCCGAATCACGCGGGCTTGTGACACAATTTTAATGATGTGAGCGATCGCCTCAGGATCGGCCGCTGGGGCCTCGTGACCGGGGGGCCCATCCGTCGTGGCAGCACTAATCTGCGGACCCAGGTCCGACCCCGAACCTACTTTTCTTTGTGCCTGCATGACTATTCACTTTCTCTGTGCCATCGTCCCCCAGTTTGGACCCTCGTGGAGGTTACCGAATTGCGGTTATTTTGTCTATCCCACGCCGGACTCCCCCCCCCATCAGACCCATAAGACCACCCCCACAACACCTCTAAGACCAAGCCACCCCCACCCCACACTCAACGCATTTACAGAAGGAACTATTTCGAAGGGGACGATGCTAATCGATGGCCGGGCTGGGTCGACGCTGCCCCTTTCCTGATATTTTTTGGGGAAATGTGAGTTGTCCACCAGAGCATTGCGCGCCAGAACGGGCTTTCATTCAATGAAGAGATTCTCGTGAAACCCACTGCACAAATGACCGTCGCCCTAGCCCTTACGTTTGGGGGGTAATTGGGCTCCAGCAGGAGCCGGTGTCACGCCTGAGAAAGCGTGTTCACAGCCTGGGGCTTCTGTTACGAAAAAGGCAAGGTGTACACCTGCGTTAAAAAAGTGCACCAAGATAAGGAAATACAGTTGGAGAACCGGCAAAGTTTTCGAAGTAACTGCTGCTAACGACGTTCCCACTGAGATAATCGAAGGTGCGCGAACCACTCTCTAACCCCAACAAATCTGTTGAGCAGTGCATACCAATCACCCGCAGGCAATGTCACCGTTGATGAACACACGTCCTTTATCGACAGGCAAATATTTTGATGACGACTTCTCCATGATCTGACCCTTCACCGATGCCGTGGGCTGGGCCCAGGAGAGAATTGTCTTGGTTTTCTTGCCTTTCACGTCTTCGTCGTTCACAGTGCTTATCGGATGGTCATCGAGTTATCAGTCGAGGAGCCGGCGCCCCCATTACTCGCCGGGTTGTAGCCAACCCAGCATGAAGAGGCCCGCTTTGCTGCCACCGCATTCTTTTCGAGTCACTTTTGAACCCACTGCTGTTCCGTTGTATCGCATCACGATGACCGTGGCGGCATCCATGAACCCGAATTTAGGATTGTCAATGATGAAGTATCCGGGAGTCATGCTGCCTTTGTCACTCATAGTTACAGACCCGTTTTTAATTTTTTCCTTTGGGCCAAAGCCTTGGTCGTCAACATCGACTAAGTTTTCCCAGCGGACCGTGCAGCCCTCGCAGGGAACGCCGTCGAAATTCAAGGTGAAACTCACGGGCCCTGGCGCAGCGTGCGAATCACTCTCATGGAACTGTGATGAAGGCCCCCGTCTCTTGAACTATCTCAGGGCCGGGATCTCACCATTTGCGATGAAAAATGTTCGCTATTACTGCACGCCCAAATGGGCGCGGAATCTAGAGATCAATTCTTTCGCTCCAGTTGGCGCTCTTGTGGCTGCCGTCGCAGAAGGGCTTGGACTTGGATTCCCCACAGCGGCACAGATAGGTCTTGGTCGTTTCTTTGATCACTGTGCCGTCTGGCGCAACTATTGTTGCCTCGCCGTCGACTTCTAATGGTCCGCCCGCTGTTGGGATAATTCTTACAGTTGTCATAGTTGAATCGTAAACTACGGTGAGAAGAACCGCAATGGGAACAACATCAACGACACACAGTGGGGATATTTCGCTTCTTAAGACCACGCAGTTTGCTGGCTCCCCCATCTGGACTCGAACCAGAAACCCTTCGATTAACAGTCGAATGCTCTGCCAATTGAGCTATGGGGGATCGACCGACGAAGACTATCAAGTCGCCGGGCGTTAGCTACACGCCGAGGGTGTTTCGCAGTTCCCGCAGTGCTGTGTCAGCACCCTGTGAGGTAAGCGGGTCATTCGGGTCAAGATCCCCGTGGAACTCAATGAGCCAGGAAACTTCAGTCCGATCGGGCTCGCGACGGCCGATGGCCGTTATGGTGCCGCCACTAGCTAGGGTCAACGTTTCTCGAAATAGGACACTTGCCGTGACCCGGTCACGCACCACCGGAGGGACATCACCACACGGGTCTAGGTGCAGCTTGATCAAGATATTTTCGTTGGTGGTGACTTCCAGCCAGGGCTCTTCCCAGGTTACTTTGGCAATTTTTGGCCAATCAATCCGATTGGGTTCGGTCGTGGTCGCGAAATAGAGAGCTTTGTCCGTGGCGATTACCACAGGTGGCTTGTAACGCGCAGGGCCCAGAGCCGTTGCCATAATGCGCTCTGACGAAGGGACCTGCAATAAGCGCGCATCAACCCTTATTTGTTTGTGGAACTGATTGCGACCAAACATCAGGCATCACCAAATGAAATTTCACGCAGTGAGCGCCGGTAGGACTCCATTTCAACAAGTTGGTTCAGCAATTGCGTTGAATCTCCACTTTCTTCAGATCGAGTGAGTTCACCTTTTAACTCATCAATTTTTTTTGACGAATCTACTTCCAGCAATCTGGCAATCATGCCCACGGCGTAGCGATCTTGCGATCCGGCCTCCGTTGGCATGGGCTCAACCGCAAGTTCACGGATTGTCGACCGGATCTCGTCGTTCTCGGCGCTGGCGAGCACCCGGTCAATCCACGCCATGCCATCAAGTTGCGCAGTTGGTCCGCCCGCCGATGCAATTGCGCCATGAACCGCCGCGGCCTTGGAGTGGGTGAAAGCTGACTCTTCAACTGATGCGTACCAATGACTGACGGCACCGGGAAGTTGCAATGCTGCCTTAAGTGATTCGCGCTCCACACTTGAACCAATCGTGGATTTGCGGGATTGACGCGATACAGGGGCGCTTCCGCCGACAGACTTCGCAACTGTTCCCGGGTCCATGCCGAGCCATCCGGCCAGACGCCGCGAATACTCCGGCCGCAATGCCGAATCGCGGATCTTTCGAATGATAGGAGCGCTTTCCTGTAAAGCTGCGATGCGCCCTTCACTCGTGTTGAGATCGTAAGAGTTCAACACTGTCTTGATAGCAAATTCAAAAAGTGGGACGCGGCTTTCAATAAGTGCTCGGACCGCAGCATCACCCTGTTGCAGCCGCAAGTCACACGGATCCAGTCCGCCGGGCTCTACAGCAACGAAAGTTTGGGACACAAATTTCTGATCTTCCTCGAATGCGCGCAATGCCGCCTTTTGCCCGGCTGCATCTCCATCAAAAGTAAAAATTACGTGGCCACGCATCCGGTCGTCATCCATGAGAATCCTTCGCAGCACCCTGATGTGATCTGATCCAAATGCTGTCCCACAGGTGGCTACCGCAGTACCCACGCCCGCGAGGTGCGCTGCCATAACGTCTGTGTACCCCTCGACAATCACCGCTTGCTGCTCCTTGGAAACTAGGCGTTTAGCAATGTCGAGACCGTAAAGAACCTGGCTCTTCTTGTAAATAGGTGTTTCGGGGGTATTGAGGTACTTAGGCCCCTCGTCATCGTCATAGAGTTTGCGAGCACCGAACCCAATTACGTCACCACCAAGTTCGCGAATTGGCCACACCAGTCGGCCACGGAATCTGTCGTAAACCCCGCGATTACCTTGGGACACTAAACCCCCGGCAAGTAGCTCCTGATCGCTGAAGCCCGATTTGCGCAGATGCTTGGTCAGTGCGTCCCACCCTTTAGGGGCATACCCCACGCTAAAAGTTGCACAAATTTCAGATTCGAATCCGCGCGCGGTCAGAAACTCACGGCCAGTGTGCGCTTCCGGTGTGGCCAGTTGCGCTTGGTAATACTCACTTGCACCCTTGTGGGCCTCAATCAGGCGCTTACGCTGGCCATGTTGTTTATTTGGGGTCGCTCCCCCATCAACGTATTGCAGCTGGACCCCGGCTTTGTCGGCAAGTTTCTCAACGGTTTCAGCAAAACTGAGATGATCAATTTTTTGAACAAAACTGAGTAGGTCCCCGCCTTCACCACAACCAAAGCAGTACCACATGCCACGGCTTGGAGTAACGTGAAAACTTGGTGAGCGCTCCTCGTGAAATGGACACAAGCCTTTTAAGGATCCTCCACCAGCGGATTTTAAGGTCACGTACTCAGAGACAACCTGGTCGATGCGGGCCCGCTCACGAACGAGGGCTATGTCTTCGTCTCTGATCCGGCCCGCCATGTGGACAGTCTACGACCGGTGCGCGCCGGCAGCCCGAACCAAGGTTGAATGCTCCCATGACCAATGACAGATCAGGTTTAGATGTAGCCCGCCTTCGAGCCGACACACGCGGCTGTGCCGAGGTAGTACACCTTAATAATGCCGGTAGCGCCCTGCCTCCTTCGATTGCTGTCGACACGATGATCGAACACTTACGCCTTGAGGAAATGATCGGCGGATACGAGGCACACGCTCAGGCTGCCGATCGAATTGATTCCGTACGCGATTCGATCGGTCTCTTACTAGACACCAGTGGTTCTAATATCGCACTCAGCTTCTCAGCTACAGACTCGTGGGATCGAGCATTTAGCGCAATAAATTTTGCAAGTGACTTTGGGCCACACACCAAAATGCTCGCATCATCGTCTGAATACGCATCCAATGTGTTACCAGTCATGCAGCTGGCGAGGCATCATGGAGTTCAACTTGAATTTATTCCCGATGACGAAAATGGAATAACCGATGTCGCCGCCTTAGAGTCAATGCTCGACGATCAAGTCGCGGTAGTCCTGATCAATCATTGCCCGAGTCAAAACGGATTAATAAACCCAGTTGCCGCCATCGGTCATGCGCTCGAGCGAGAGCAATCAAATGCGTGGTATCTCGTTGACGCATGTCAGTCGGTTGGGCAAATGCCCATTGATGTCACCGAGATTGGTGCTGATTTCTTGAGTGTGACTGGCCGCAAGTTCGTTCGCGGTCCACGGGGAACAGGTTTCATGTATTGCTCATCACGCTCATTGGCCGAGCTTGAACCTTTCCCCGCCGATTTGTACGGAGCGCACTGGGACCCTGATGGCTACACCATGCGTTCTAATGCCCAAAGATTCGAATCCTGGGAAAAGGATTATGCCGCGCTATTAGGGCTGGGAGCGGCGGTTGACTATTCACTGGCGCTCGGCCTGGACGCGATTGGGCAACGGATTACTTATCTCGCCAAAGAGATGCGACGCATGCTCGATGAAATCCCCGGCATTGAGGTCCTAGACCGTGGAGTTGAAAAAAGTGGAATCATCACCTTCAGGCACGAGCGGGTTGACTCTGCAGCGATTGTCGCCGGATTGAAGGAATTGGGAATCAGCGTTTCCCTGGGAACACCTGAATACTCACAGGTTGACTATCTGGCCCACGGTGTGACTTCCATGGTTCGAGTCTCGCCGCACATCTACAACACGCTAGAAGAACTTGAACGCTGCGCTGAAGTTGTTCGCGGCTTGTCGAGTTAGCGACAATACTGGCTGTGCCACTGCTCAATGCTGATATCAGTCAAACTAGCGACCTGATCAATCACAACGCGGAACCGTTCACCATCTGTTGTCGCACTGTCAAAAGTTGGCTTGAGCCAACGCTCAAGATTACGACCCTCGTCGAGCACCAACGCATGTACTAGTTCAGCAATCATTTCGCGCTGGCGGGCATACGCCCGATCTGCACCCGGTCGATTCATGACCCATTTGACCGCAACTGTTTTCATTACCGCGACTTCGTCTCGCACCTCGTGGGGAACAATCAAAGTGGCGTCATAACGCGTGAGGTGATGATCCCCATACTGTTGCTGGGTCGCGATTTGAGCCGACACACTAAAACGAGCAATTAGGTAGCTGGTGAATTTCTTGAGCATCACCATGCTGCGCATTGAGCCGTCAAATGAACTGGGGAAATAATCGAGTCGGCGAAGTCGTGATACCGCCTCTTGTAGTTGTTCAATCGGGATCTCGGGCAAATATCTTTCCTGGGCAATTGCACACAGTTCATCGGTCACATTTTTGTCACCGAATTCAAGGATTGAGACTAAGCCCGAATATACAGCGTCCTCAAAGTCATGTACCGAATAAGCGACATCGTCGGACCAATCCATGACCTGTTCTTCGAGGCAGGTCTGGGTTCCCGGAGCGCCAGAACGCAACCACGCAAAAACTTCCGAGTCGTCTTCGTAGTAGCCAAACTTCGGGTTACCCCGAGTTCGGGCCCACGGGTATTTGCAGGATGCATCAAGGGATGCCCGCGTGAGGTTCAGCCCCGCTGACTGCTCGTCCTGATTAAATACTTTTGCTTCAAGGCGGCTCACCACCCGAAGGGTTTGGGCGTTACCTTCAAATCCACCAATTGAGTCTGCGAGCCGGTTGAGTTCCTCCTCACCATTATGGCCAAAAGGTGGGTGTCCCAGATCGTGGGCGAGCCCGGCCACTTCAACCAAATCAGCGTCACAGCCCAAAGCATCTCCCAGTTCGCGGGCGATCTGGGCAACTTCCAGGGTGTGCGTCAGCCGGGTGCGAGGAAAGTCAGCGACTCCGGCTAGTTGAACCTGCGTTTTTGCGGCAAGTCGACGAAGTGCGGCAGAGTGGAGAACGCGAGCGCGATCCCGGGCAAATGCACTTCGGATACTTTCTTTAACGGGCTCCAGAACCGGCCGTTGAACATCTTGTTCGTTGTAACCCTGCGCAATCGCCACATGCGTGACTTTACTTGTCCACCACAGTGCGTGGCAATTCCCACTGGTTGTATCTGTAATACCGAACTAACGCAATTGCTTCGCGGGCAACATATTCTGAGGTGAGTGAAGCGTCCGAGCAGAGTGCGCCGGATCGATCACAATTGTGGCCGAACTCGAACAGTCACTCGGACCTCCCGCCCAGGCAGTTTTAACAGCCGGCAGAAGCTGAAGTTAACCTCCACTGACCGAGAGTTCGGCTAGAGACACGTTTACACGGTCATCGGCCGTCAATTCACAGGTTTCCAGCCAACGATCTGGCAGCGCAGGCCGGCGCGAGCCTGAGGTGCGGCCACGCGGACCTGATCCAACTTCTGAGTTAAAAGCTTGGTCGGGATCGATCTGGGCCAAAAGCGCATCAATTTCAGCGAGGGTTTGTACAGTTCCTAACGCTTGCCGAACCGTGTGCGCAACGCTGAACCCTTTGAGGTACCAAGACATGTGTTTGCGCATATCGCGGCAGCCTTTTGCTTCACCGTAATCCAGAGTCAGTAGCTCGGCATGCCTTCGCAAAATCTGAAGCACCCGCCCAAGTCGTGGCTCCGTGGGTAACTCTTCTCCAGCGAAAGCCGCGGTCAACTGCGAGAACAACCATGGGCGTCCTAGACACCCTCGCCCAACCACTACTCCGTCGGCGCCGGTTCGCGCCATCATTTCCAGTGCGTCCGATCCAGTCCAAATATCCCCATTGCCCAAGACCGGCGTATTAAATTGACGTAAGTGGTCTTTCAAGTTTCTAATTGCATCCCAATCCGCATGCCCGCCATACATTTGTGCGGCAGTTCGCCCGTGTAGAGCAACCCACACAACTCCGGCTCGCGCGGCGCTCTCCCCCGCTTCAAGGTACGTCAAATGCTGGTCATCTATTCCCTTGCGCATTTTTACAGATACCGGAACCTTCCCATTGGCTGCCTGCACCGCACGTTCCACAATCTCTTTGAATAGATCACGTTTCCAGGGCAATGCGCTACCGCCACCCTTGCGGGTCACTTTGGGGACTGGACAACCGAAATTCATATCGATGTGGTCAGCACGATCTTCATCAACAATGATTGACACCGCTTTAGCCATAACGAGTGGGTCAACCCCGTACAGCTGTACTGACCGCGGTGACTCATCTGCTGCGAAACTCACCAGATCCATGGTCGCTTCATTTCGCTCGATCAGTGCACGTGAAGTGACCATCTCGGAGACGTAAAGACCTGCGCCTTCCTCACGACAGAGTCTGCGAAATGCTCGATTGGTGATTCCCGCCATCGGCGCTAGCACTACTGGTGGATCAACTACATGGGATCCTATTGCGAGCGTGGCAGACATTACCCAAGTTTCGCATGTCCGGATCCGCAAAATTCACTCCGTACGGCAGACTTCGATTCTTATCCACAATATTGAGGAGAATAATGGCCAGTCCTGCTAGCCCACCGACCCACAATCTGGTGTTAGTAGGCAAGAAGCGGTGGGTTGCGTTGGTCTTCCTAGCCCTCGCAGTGGCCATGATTATTCTCGATGCAACAGTGGTGAATGTTGCAATCCCGACCATGGTTACCGATCTTGGCCTGACCACCAATGACGCGGAGTGGATTAACGCCGCGTATTCGCTAACTTTTGCTTCCCTACTGATTTTCTTTGGTCGCTTGGGTGACCGTTTCGGTCGCAAGTTGCTCCTCAACATTGGTGTCATTACTTTCGTTCTCGCGAGTGCGCTGGTTGCCGCCTCAGATTCGTCGATGACCCTGATCACTGCCCGCGCCCTTCAGGGCGTTGGCGGGGCCATGATTTTGCCGGCGTCCCTCTCCGTCATAAACTCGGTCTTTGTTGGCAAATCGCGCGCTGTTGCATTTGCGGTGTGGGGCGGGACTATTGGTGGCATGGCAGCCCTCGGGCCGCTAGTTGGCGGTTATCTCACTACATACGCTTCCTGGCATTGGGCATTTTTAATCAATGTTCCCATCGGAATCTTTGTCATTATTGGTGTGATTGCAGTTGTTCCTGAGACTCGCGATATGTATGCACGCAAAGGCTTCGACGTTCCCGGCACCCTATTGGTCACGTTGGGGCTGGTCGGAATTGTGTTTGCCGTGATCGAAGGGCAGCGGTACGGCTGGCTTGCGCCCACAGCCGAATTCGCGGTGGGCGGCTGGACTTGGCCAATTGACCTTGTTTCTGTCGTACTCGTTGCAGGGGTTCTGGGTGTTCTTGCTTTGGTGATCATGGTTATTGTTGAAAAGCGACGGATCGCCGCAGACAAGGTCGTAATTTTGGATCTGCGCCTCTTCCGCATTAGGAGTTTCGGTGCCGGTAACGGGGTTGCACTTGTGGTCAGCCTTGGTGAGTTTGGGTTGCTTTTTGCTATTCCATTGTTCTTGCAGGCGACCCGGGGCTATAACGCAATGCAAACCGGTTTCATTCTGTTGGCACTTGCCTTGGGTTCGTTCGCCGCCTCTGGCGCGGGCGCGCCACTTTCGCAACGACTTGGACCGGTACGCGTTCTGCAAATCGGCATGGTCCTGGAAGTAATTGGAATCGTGGGATTGGGAATCATTATCTCGGACACCATTACCGGTATGGGCATGGCGCCTTGGCTATTCATTTACGGAATGGGCGTTGGGTTCGCCACCGCACAACTTACGGGCGTCATCCTTTCCGAAGTACCGATAGCTGAGTCCGGTCAAGCAAGTGCTGTCCAGTCGACTTCACGCCAGGTGGGCGCGGCAATTGGTACTGCGTTGATTGGAACCACGTTGCTGATTGCCCTTGGGTCAACTGCCGGTCACCTTGAAGATCGTGGGATCCCCACCGCGCAAGCCGAGCAGGTCAGTAATGCTGTTGCGAACAGTGCGGGTCAGGCTATCGTGGGATTGACCACAGAACCCAATGGCGATGAGCTGGTTGCCGGCGCTTCAGACGGTTTTGTCACGGCAATCAAGGCCGTCTCCATTGTTGCCGGGTTCTTCGTGTTCCTTGGACTGCTCTTAAGTTTCCTGCTCCCACGCAATGCCGGTCGAATTGAATCCGAGGGCTACGCACCCTCTCGAGAGTGACTTAGCCGATACGCAGGCGGTAGCGAATTGGGGCAAAACTGCTTCGCTAGGTTCATGTGTGTTATAGTAATGATAATCATTATTATTAAGGAGCCCCATGAACCGATCTGAACTCATCTCCGCCACTGCAGCTCACAGCGGTGTTCCCCTCGCCACGGCAGAGCAAGTCTTGGCCAGCATCCAAGCGGTGGTTATCGAGTCTCTTAAGAGCCAGGAGAAAGTCGCCATTCCTGGATTTTTAACCTTTGATGTCATAGAGCGAAGTGCGCGAGCCGGGCGAAATCCACAGACCGGCGCGCCACTTGATATTCCCGCACGCAAAGCCGTTCGCGTCGTTGTCGGCCAGACACTCAAACGTGCCGTTTCGGACATTCAACCTTCCGGCAATTAACTGTGCGTCGTAACAACCAAGGTCGACGGGAGTCAAAAAGTTCTACCACAATCGATCAACGGGGTATACCTACCAATGCCTGCGTCGCGTGCGGCAGCAATGTCATGGTGGTCAAAGTCCTCTTTGAGGACTATGAAATAGCTGGATATTTATTGGACGCCCAATGCGCAGACTGTGGTAGTCCACTTACCGCTCCATGCCCCCTAGATCGACCCGACGAGCACATCGAGAATTGGAATAATTAAAGAGGAAGCCGCTCGCTGAGCCAATCAGTGAGTGCATCAATTCCAATGCGCTCTTGGGCCATGGTGTCCCGATCCCGGATGGTTACGGCTTGATCTTCAAGTGAATCAAAGTCCACCGTGATGCAGTACGGGGTGCCAATCTCATCCTGTCGACGATACCGGCGACCAATTGCACCGGCGTCGTCGAAATCAACATTCCAGCGCTTGCGCAACTCTGCGGCAATGCCGTGGGCTTTTGGCCCCAGATCTGCATTACGTGAGAGTGGCAAGATTGCGGCTTTCACCGGTGCAAGCCGCGGGTCAAAACGCAGTACGGTGCGGGTATCCACGCCACCCTTTGAATTGGGCGCTTGATCTTCGTCGTAGGCGTCTAACAGAAATGCAAAGACAGCGCGGGTCAAACCAGCTGCTGGCTCAATAACGTATGGCGTCCACCGCTCACTGGACTCTTGATCAAAGTAACTCAGATCAGTTCCAGAATGCTCGCTGTGGGTTTTGAGGTCGAAGTCGGTGCGGTTTGCAACACCTTCAAGCTCGGCCCATTCACTTCCAGCAAATTTGAATCGGTACTCAATGTCCACTGTGCGTTTTGAATAGTGGCTCAGCTTTTCCAGCGGGTGCTCAAAGCGGCGCATGTTCTCGGGGTTCATGCCCAGGTCCACGTACCAGTTCCACCGCTGATCAAGCCAGTAGTCGTGCCACTCTTCGTCGGTACCGGGCTTTACAAAGAATTCCATTTCCATTTGCTCAAATTCTCGGGTACGGAAAATAAAGTTTCCCGGAGTGATTTCATTACGAAAACTCTTGCCAGTCTGCCCAATGCCAAATGGTGGCTTTTTACGCGCGGCGGTCATCACGTTGAGGTAGTTAATAAAAATTCCCTGTGCAGTTTCAGGGCGAAGGTAGTGCACCGCACCGGCATCTTCAACCGCCCCAATGGAGGTGCGCAGCATCCCATTAAAGTCCCGCGGTTCTGTAAATTGGCCTTTTGTCCCGCAGTTGACGCAGTTAAGGTCGGCGAGGCCATTGACTGCTTGCTTGCCATGCTTTTCTTCATATGCATCTAGTAGCTGATCTGCCCGGTAGCGTTTGTGGCAGTTCTTGCATTCAGTGAGTGGATCCACAAATGCGTTGACGTGTCCAGATGCTTCCCACACCTGTGGCGCCAAGATTACCGAGGAATCAAGTCCGACGACGTCATTGCGCTCTCGGACAACAGATTGCCACCACTGCTTGCGAATATTTTCTTTGAACTCAACACCATTGGGGCCATAATCCCAAGCCGAGCGGCTTCCTCCATAAATTTCAGAGGATTGGAAAACAAATCCACGGCGCTTGGCAAGGTTTACGACTGCGTCAACACGATCCATGGATGCAGTCTAATGGTCGGCTTTATTGACCCAAAGCCTTCGATCGCGCATCAAGGAGCGCGATCCCACTTTCTTGATCGATCACGTCAAAATCCGTGTAATGCCAGGCCAGTGAGCGAGCACTAAGTGGCGCTTGAACCGTCACAATGCTGGAAAAAAGGAACTGCAATTGATTCATGGCCGTGCGTGTGCAGACGGGAACGGCTAATTCGAGTTCGAGGACTCCCAAAGATTTGAGCCAATCACCACAGACTTTTGCCGCTGTTCCTGTCTCGACCCCTTCGTTCACCAGGATCACTCTTCTGCCTTTCACTCGGCCGGCATCAAAGTCAGCGACAGATCCTGGGTCGAGTACAGCGGTCTCCACCATGCGACTGAGGTGAATTCCGCACGGATCCCGGGCCCCCATCACACTTTCAACACCCAGCGCTATCGGAACTCCATTGGGCCTGACGCACGCGATCTGAGCATCAGAAATTAGCACCGAGTGTTCATCGCGCAAAAGTGAGCCAAGTTCGATAGCTGCATCGAAGAGGTTTTCAACTTAGCGTTCACCGTGGACACTCCCCCGGTCAAAGGTGCCAGAGTCCGGCGCGAGTGAGCTCGCTCCCATTACGGCCTTGCCAGATTGAGTGTCACTAATGATCTCCACGGTAACCGAGTCGCGCGTAAACTGTGACAAAAAGGGAATGACTTCAGCCTTGATTTCAAAGCGACTCAAAGCTTTACGGTAGGAACCCACGCTCTCCCACCTGTGAATCACGGTCAGATCTTCGAGCGAGTCGGTTGACTGGCCCAGTTCCATCGACAAGAAACCTGGGGATTCGCTAAAAAGCTCACTCATGCGGTCATAACCTTGGTGGAATGAATCCCGTTCGGCTGCGGGCACGATTAGTTGTCCCACGACAGCAATCGGGTTTGCTTGAATGTTCATAAAATCTGGCAGGCTCACGTGCGAACATTAACGCGCACTAGAATTTGCGGGGCGCTCGGATTTACTCTCGAGCCCAGGATCCTTTGAGAGGGAGAGCCGTGGCCAAGAATAAGAAGGAACCAAAGGGTAACGGCGGCGTCCGTGGCCCAGGTGGTCCACAATTTCGATCCGGCAATAATCAACCGTCCGCACCCCGAGTCCCGAGCACCCCAAAGTATTCAGCAAGTCCGCGTCGCGCCGCGTTTGAACGTAAAAGTTTCCCAGTTCTGGCTCGGGTCACTACCGCCCCCCGCTGGCTACTCATTGTGGGTCTCGGTTCTTCATTACTTTTAGGCTTGATTCTGAGCGACGCGTGGGCGTGGCTGGGCGCAGTGTTTCTGCTCATTGTGGGCGCGTTCTTGGGCTGGCTACTCGCCCTGTCCTGGCCACTGTTAAGTCCAGGGCGGCGCTTTATGCGAGTTTTGGTTGTTGGTGCCCTCGGTGGCTTGGCGATCCTCAAAATCGGCGGATCCTTCTAATCTTATTGCATTTGACAATCATTATCATTAAGTATACCGTGACGTCATGATAAAAACTAAGTTAACCATTTTCAGCGCCCTAGCCTCCTCCGCCTTAGTCCTCTCGGCCTGCTCGAGTTCTGACACAACCAGCTCCACAGACACCGCTACCCCGCAATCTGAAGCAACAGCTTCAGCGGCCTCCGAATCCTCTTCCCCATCTGAAACAGGGAGCGTTTCGGTGATCGCTACCACCACAATGTTGGGTGACGTTGCTAACGACATTATTAGTTGTGCCGGTGGCACCACTACCGTCCTAATGCCTGTCGGTGCAGATCCCCATGATTTTTCGGCCTCGTCAGATCAGGTTGCCTCTATGGTTAATGCAGACTTAGTAATTACGAACGGGCTGGGCTTGGAGAGCGGACTAAGAGATGCTTTAGAAAATGCTGCAAATGATGGTGCAAATGTCATGGAAGTTGCCGCATTAATTAATCCCATTAAGTTCGGTTCGGGCGGCCACGACGACCACTCCGACGAAGAAGGCCACGACGAAGAAGGCCACGACGAAGAAGGCCACGACGAAGAAGGCCACGACGAAGAAGGCCACGACGAAGAAGGCCACGACGAAGAAGGCCACGACGAAGAAGGCCACGACGACCATGGACATGGTGACCTAGACCCACACTTTTGGTTTGACATGAATCGAATGGCAGATGCCGCCCAACTGATAGGAGCCGAGCTCACTCAGATAACAGGTGACGAAGTTTACATCACCTGCGCGGATACAACCGCTACCCAGATCCAGTCTGCTGAAAGTGATGTACGGGAAATCTTGGAGTCCGTCCAGGTAGAGAAGCGAATTTTAGTCACCG
Organism: uncultured Actinomycetes bacterium; assembly: GCA_905181745.1. Classification (GTDB taxonomy): domain Bacteria; phylum Actinomycetota; class Actinomycetes; order S36-B12; family S36-B12; genus UBA4592. The sequence continues at coordinate 15,009 of CAJIYV010000025.1, forward strand.
ACCATGACGCACTCGGCTACCTAGCCGCAGTTTATGGCTACGAGGTTGCTGGGGCTGTGATCCCTGCCGGTACGACCGCAGCATCACCAAGTTCATCGGACCTTGCTGAACTGGTAGAGACCATCAAAGCAGAAGACGTGAAGGCAATATTTGCCAATACCGCTGTTCCCGCTGACCTAGCCGATGCAGTGGCCGCTGAGACAGGAGATGACGTTTCTGTGGTCACTCTCTACGTCGGAAGCCTTGGTGGTCCTGACTCGCCAGCTGCTACCTATATTGACATGATGCGTTCCAATGCGAGCCTGATAGCACAAGCTCTGCAAGACTAAGAATATGGAATGGCTTCTTGACCCGTTCGCGCTCGGCTTCCAACAGCGAGCGCTGGCGGGCGGAATCCTTGCGGGCGTAATGACCGCCGTTGTGGGAACTTGGTTGGTTCTACGAGGCATGAGTTTCTTCGGAGACGCTTTTGTCCATGGAATTGTCCCGGGTGTCGCGGCTGCTGTGGTGTTTGATATTAATCCACTCATCGGAGCAGCAGCCGCAGCACTTGTCATGGTGCTCGCCATTGAATTGGTAAATAGACAAACAGTCCTCAGTGAAGACACTTCAATTGGCTTGCTTTTCGTGGGAATGCTGGCATTGGGTGTGGTAATTATTTCTCGGCTAGATTCCTACTCTGGGAGTCTGACCACAATACTATTTGGCGATGCTCTGGGAGTAACCGCACAAGACCTAGTCACACAAGCAACCCTGGCACTTGTTGTTGTCTCTGCAGCTACGCTGCTCTACCGACCTCTACTTGCCTTGTGCTTTAACCAAGAGAAGGCCCAACTCTGGGGACTCAAGCCACAGCGCGCACATGCCGCGTTGTTGGTGCTTATTGCTGCTGCCGTAATAGGCAGCTACCAATCAATCGGCACGCTGCTCGTGTTCGGTTTGCTTGTTGGTCCGCCCGCAACCGCTGCACTAATTTCGCGCACAGTGCCCCGCATGATGCTCACTGCGGCACTCATTGCAGTGTTCTCCGTATGGGCTGGACTCACTTTGAGTTACCACTTGAATACAGCCGGATCGGCAACTATGGCGATTGTCCCCGTTGTCCTATTTTTCATCGTGTTAACAATTACTAAATTGCGATCAAGACGAAGGGAAATGGTGGAATCGCGTGTCTGACATTGTTTCCGCCCAAAGAGTCGTAATCACCCGTGGATCGCGCGTGGCAATTTCTGCCTCTGATTTCACCATCCCAGCCGGGAAGATCACGGCAATTATCGGACCCAACGGAAGCGGAAAATCAACAATTTTGCATGCAATTGCGGGCCTACTTTCGATTAGTAGCGGCGAACTCAGTGTGCTCAACAACACGCCACTTTTGAGTCAGTCCCAAATTTCATATGTTCTGCAATACACGACCGTACCCGCTGGTACGCCGCTCACCGTGATGGAGGCTGTTGCAATGGCTCGGTATCCGGGACTGGGACTTTTCGGTCGGCCTTCACAAGAAGATAAAAAACTAGTGCTCTCGGCGATGGATCGACTAGAAATTTCAAACCTTGCCAAGCGGCATCTCACCGAGCTCTCTGGTGGTCAACGGCAAAGGGTTTATGTTGCCCAAGGCATCGCACAAGATCACTCGATTCTTTTGCTCGACGAACCACTCACCGGCTTGGACCTTAACTCTGCTAGAACAATTGACTCGATTATTCATGATGAGCCTGTTCATGGGTGCTCGGTCGTTCTGACCACCCATGACCTCGAGGAGGCCCGGGCCGCTGACCACGTGATTCTGACCGCCGGGAGTGTTGTTGGCTCTGGAAAGCCAGCAGATGTGCTCACGACCAACAATTTGACCAAGGCATATGGCCTAGGCTCTTTACATGAAGATAAAGCAACGGACCTGATCCTGCCCACAGAACACCACATCAACGATCATCCGCATTAAGATCTGATCCATGGCTTCTCTCGGAATTAGAACCACACGACAACGCACCGCGGTCGCCGAAGCCTTAACCGAGTTAGACGACTTCCGATCCACCCAAGAGATCCACGAATACTTGAAGGGACGAGGCGACAGCGTTGGGCTTGCCACGGTATATCGCACTTTGCAGACACTAAGCGCAGCGGGAGACGTTGACGTGATCCTTCGCGAAGATGGCGAAGCGGTGTACCGAATGTGTAGTGATGCCCACCACCACCATCTGGTGTGCCGTGAATGCGGGTTCACCGTGGAAGTGGAGGGCCCGGCGGTGGAGCGTTGGACCGATTCGGTGTCTCACACTCACGGTTTCACCAAAGTAAGTCACACACTGGAAATTTTTGGGCTGTGCCCGAACTGCATCTAGCTGGCTCCGCCATAGCGCCTGTTCCGAGCGGCGTAGATTTCACACGCCTCCCACAACTGCCTGCGGTCAAAGTCTGGCCAGAGTGTGTCAAGAAAGACAAACTCAGCATAAGCCGATTGCCATAGCAAAAAATTACTCATTCGTTGCTCACCTGAGCTGCGCACGAAAAGATCCACATCGGGCATATCGGGTTCATCAAGATGCGCGGCAATCATGCGCTCTGTAATTCTACTCGGCTGTATCTGACCACTCGCGACCTTGGCTGAAATTGCCTGAACCGCATCAGCGATCTCGGCCCTGCCACCGTAATTAACGCACATCGTGAGCGTCAATTGAGAATTCTTTGCGGTAAGTTTTTCGGCTTCCTCAAGTTCCTTGATCACGCTGCGCCACAGTTTGGGCCTGCGGCCCGCCCAACGAATTCGCACCCCAAGTTCATGCATTTCATCTCGGCGGCGGCGAATTACATCACGATTAAATCCCATGAGAAACCGAACTTCTTCCGGGGACCTGCGCCAGTTTTCAGTTGAGAAAGCATAAGCAGAAACCGCACCAATGCCCAGTTCAAGAGCCCCGTGCACGCAATCGAGCAGACTCGCCTCACCCGCCTCGTGACCGGCAGTTCTGGGTAAGCCTCGCTCCTGAGCCCAGCGCCCGTTGCCATCCATCACTAACGCAACGTGCTTGGGAATCAAATTTTTCGGCAACTTGGGCGGTTGTGCCCCACTGGGGTGTGTCGGTGGTGGCGGAAATGATTTTTTCACGCCACACCCCCCACCGTTTTGCGGTCAACGAGCGGAAGCGACTTGAGGCCCCGGTCAAGGTGCCACTGTAAAAACGCTGCAATAAGTCCACTCGCTTCGGACCGCGCACGTAACTCACTTGATTCTGCACGATCCCACTCCCCCGACAACAATGCACCCAATAGGGCGATCGCTTCCGGTGTCGGAGCAGCTGAACCAGGGGGGCGACACCCATCACACACAATCCCGCCCGCCGCGATGGCAAAAGCTCGGTGCGGACCTGAGCTGCCGCACTGCGCGCAGTCGTGGAATGACGGTGACCAACCAGCCACAGCGAGGGAGCGGAGTAAATAACTATCCAAAATCAGCCTTGGGTCATGCTCTCGTGCGGTCATGGATCGCAGTCCCGATACCAAAAGCGCGAACTGCGGAACCGCCGGTTCCCCTTCGTGCGGGGTGAGCCGCTCCGCTGTTTCAAGCATCGCTGTACCGGAAGTCCACGCAACGTAGTCAGATGAGAGTTGACCACCCATCGCCGAAATACTTTCCACCTGCGTAATGTTTTCTAGCGATTTACCCGTGTACAACTGGATGTCTACGTGGGCAAATGGCTCCAGCCGCCCACCAATTCGACTCGATGTTTTGCGAACTCCCCGAGCGACCGCCCGGACTCGGCCGTGGCTTCTCGTCAACAAGGTGACAATTCGATCAGACTCGCCAAGTTTTTGAGCCCGAAGCACGACTGCTTCATCGCGATAAACTGGCACACTACATTCTATTCGCCAACGCGCGATATTTGCGGACCATATTTCCGGACAAGAGCGGCATGTCTGATCACAATGAACCAGTTCCGGGCGAAACAGCACGCCCCAAGCTAAATATCGGGTTCATGGCTCTCGAACCACGATTTGCGGAGGAAGTAAATTTTCTTCGTCCTGATCGGGGTTTTGATCTTGCACATCGTGATCTGGTCTTTCTCTCTTCTCGCCAGTGACGAATCAGAATCCGAGACGCCGTAGCTGCTTGGGGTCTCGCTGCCAGTTCTTGGCAACCTTAACTCGAAGATCCAAGAATACGGCGGTGCCCAAAAATTTTTCAATCTCCACCCGCGCCTCCGTACCTACTCGCTTCAGACGAGCTCCGCTTTTGCCAATCACAATTGCTTTTTGGCTGTCACGCTCCACAAAAAGATTGGCGTAAATATCTGTAAGGGGAAAGTTTTCAGGGCGATCTTCCCGCAAGGACATATCTTCAATCGTGATAGCGATCGAATGCGGTAACTCGTCTTGGACACCCTTTAGGGCTGCCTCCCGAATCAATTCAGCGATGAAAATCTCCTCAGGCTCGTCGGTCACCGTGTCCTCTGGGAAAAACTGAGGACCCGTTGGCATCGCGTTCATGAGTTCATCAATTACAACATCCACCTGATCATCTGATTTGGCGGACACTGGGATAATCGCGCTCCAGGTCAAGCCAACTTCCTGCCCAAGTTTCTCAACTGCCAAAAGTTGCTTCGCAATCTGCTCAGGATTACCTAGATCTGTTTTGGTTACCAGCGCAAAGTAAATACTCTTCGATAAACCAGCAATCGACTTGGCAATATATCGATCACCGGGTCCGATCGGTTCATTAACTGGAATACACAGTGCGACTGCATCGACTGTTGAGTAAGTGTCCTTCACTTCATCATTGAGTCTCTCCCCCAACAAGGTCCGTGGGCGATGAATTCCAGGCGTGTCGACCAAGATCAACTGGCCGTCCGGTCGAGTAATAATCGCCCGAATCACCCGGCGGGTCGTTTGTGGGCGATCTGACGTGATCGCAACTTTGCTTCCCATCGCCGCATTGAGCAATGTGGACTTTCCCGTATTCGGGCGTCCAACAATTGCTGCGAATCCACTCGTAAACTCCGTGCTTGTCATGTAATGCCTATATCCGTTCTTTCATCACACAATTACGCTAGCAGAGGCAGTACAAGAAATGGCGCCGCTAGTCGGATCAGAATCGTGCTTGACCGGAACTAATCCGTGCCACGCGCTGAGTCTGCCTCTGTTGGCACACTTTCCTCAACTGGCTCGGCAGCCACCGCTTGGACAAAACCAATCCGGTTACGACGGCCACTGCCGGCCTCGGCGGTCAAATTCCAGCCCTGCACGTGAATACGTGACTCGGCAATTGGCACCCGACCGAGTTTTTTCGCCAGCAGGCCTAAAACTGAGTCGACCCCTTCCTCCTCGGGATCAATATCGATGTTGATTAGCTCTGCGAAGTCACCAATATTCATGCGGGCCATGACCCGAAATCCCCCCTCTTTCAACTCTTCGACTTCGGGTGCTGCAGTATCGTACTCGTCGGCGATCTCGCCCACGATTTCCTCGAGAATATCTTCGATCGTGACAATGCCGGCCGTGCCGCCGTACTCGTCAACCACAATCGCCATGTGTACTCGGGCAGATTGCATATCCCGCAACAGGTCGTCGGCTTGCTTGCTATCGGGCACGAAATAGGGAGCCCGCATGAGGTCCTCAACTTTTTCTGTGTGCTCAGCATCTCGATATTCAAAAATTCTTTTGACGATGTCCTTGAGGTAAATCACCCCAACAATGTCGTCAGCATTTTCGCCGATTACCGGGATCCGAGAGAACCATGAGCGCAGACCTAGCGACAAGGCTTGGCGTAATGATTTGTTGCGCTCGATAAAAACCATTTCCGTGCGCGGGACCATTACTTCCCTCGCAAATGTGTCACTGAGCTCAAAGACTGAATGGATCATGGCTCGCTCGTCATCTTCAATCAACGAATCATTCGACGCTAGGTCAACCAGTTCCCTCAGTTCGGCTTGGGAATCGAATGGGCCTTGTCGAAATCCTTTACCAGGGGTGAGGGCATTACCGATGTGGATCAGCAAGGTTGCGATGGGACCCAGGATTGCAGCCAAAAATTTGGCTGGTCCGGCGCTTGCCAGCGCGATCTTTTCCGAATGCATTCGGCCGAGTGTTCTGGGAGCGACCCCAAGACCAATATACGAAATCACTACCAAAATCGAAGCAACAATCACAAACGCAGCCAAAGCCGGAAGATTGGTTGCCTCAACCAGCCAATTCATTCCATGGTAGCTCGCCAGAACAAATGCCGTAATGCTCAAGACGGTCGAAACGAACAGCAAGACGTTTAGATAGCGTGGGCGGTCATCCAGCACACTCAAGAGTCGCAGGCTCACTTTGGTGTCCTCGAGGTCCTCCACTCGCGATCGCGAGATCCGACTGATTGCGGTTTCGGCACTGATCAGCAGTCCTGCCACCACTACCAAGATCAGAGAAATCGTGAGAGTGACGATCACTGCGAGTGCCAGTCGCGTAAAAGGGTATCTGTGAGAGTGAACATTTCAGCATGCTCCTCTGGTTCTTGATGATCAAGCCCCAGTAAATGCAGAATACCGTGGGTCACCAAATACTCGCACTCTTGCTGAAGTGTGCGGCCCGCTTCGCGCATTTGAGGCGGCAGAAAATCTGGGCAAATGACAATGTCACCCAGGAAACCACTCTCGCTTATCGAACCTGCTTTGGGCAAAGTAATTTGATCAATGGGAAACGAAAGCACGTCTGTGGGGCCAGGTTCTTGCATCCAATCTTCATGAAGCGTGGACATGCGTTCGGGATCAATAAAAGTGATACCGCCTCGCACCTCGGGGTGAATGCCTAAAAAGTCAAGGTGGTGGGTGACAAGTTGGTCGATCGCGGCTAAGTCGATTATCGCCATGGTTTCATTATCAATTTCCATCATTTGGGTGCTCATGAAGTGGGCCCAGCCCCCGAAGCCTTGCTCTGTTGTACTTGGTCATATTGGTCGTAGGCGGACACGATCTCGCCCACCAATCGGTGTCGAACCACATCACTTGCAGTCAACCGACAAAACTCAACGTCACCCACATTATTGAGAATCTCGGAAACCAATCGCAACCCGCTCGTGGTCCCCGATGGCAAGTCCACCTGCGTGACGTCACCGGTAACCACCATGGTCGAACCAAAACCCAATCGGGTAAGGAACATTTTCATTTGCGCAGCCGACGTATTTTGGGCTTCATCGAGTATTATGAATGCGTCGTTGAGCGTCCTGCCGCGCATGTAGGCCAGTGGCGCAATTTCAATTGTTCCGCTGGTAATCAATCGCGGGATTGAGTCCGGATCTATCATGTCGTGCAGTGCGTCATAAAGGGGCCGCAAATATGGATCAATTTTTTCCGACAGCGTTCCGGGAAGAAAACCCAGCTTTTCGCCTGCTTCGACAGCCGGTCGTGTTAACACGATTCGGGTCACCTGCTTTGCTTGCAAAGCTTGAATTGCTTTTGCAACGGCTAGGTACGTTTTCCCTGTTCCCGCCGGTCCAATTCCAAAAACAATCGTATTTTTGTCAATTGCTTCGACGTATTTTTTTTGATTCAACGTCTTGGGTCTAATTGTTTTACCGCGGCTACTCAAAATATTGGCGGTCATTAACTCACTTGGCCGCGTTCCCGATTTCATGAGCGAAATTGAACGTTGAACGGAATCGGCATTAAGCCCTTGCCCGGTACGAATCATGGCGAGCATCTCAGTGACCAAAGTGTCGATCGTGTCAACGGATTTGTCTTCACCCTCGAGCGTGATTTGGTTGCCGCGGACCAAAATATCGACTTCAGGGAATGCGCCCTCGATCAATTGCAGGTATTCATCTGCTACCCCTAGTAGTGCGACCATTGATTGTGAAGCGGGAACCTCAACTAGTGTTTTGGTCATCCGGGGGGCCACCCTAAGTCCCGGCCACCCAAAACATGAGCGTGTGCATGGAAGACACTTTGCCCAGCTTCTGCTCCGGTATTAAACACGATTCGGTAATCGCTCAAGCCTGACTCTGTGGCAACCTGTTCTGTTGCTGCAAGAACAGCAGCCGCTTGTATCGGATTGGCAACTGCTAGCGACGCAGCATTTTCGTGGTGCTCGGTAGGAATTACCAAGATGTGGGTGGGAGCCTTCGGATCTAAGTCGGTGAAGGCAACTACCTCAGCGGTGCGCAGCACGATATTCGCCGGGATCTCCCCGGAAACAATCGAACAAAAGATGCAATCAGGCATTGCTCAATCCTTGCATGGTGTCTCCACTTTCGCTATCCCACTCCCCTGACTTGGTGAATAGGTATGAAGCGCCCACCACCCCGGCTGTTTCTGAGCGAAAAACACTCGCCCCTAATGTAAGGGACTCGGCTTCACCGAATAATTCACGCTCACGTGCACTTATGCCACCTTCGGGACCGACAATGAGTAACACCGACCCCGAAGTGACCCCGGAATATCTGTCCCCGCTGGCCTCAACAAGCACGATTACATGGTCATACGTCGACAATCGATTCGCCAATTCAGCCGATGTCACCGGGTCGCGGATTTCAGGAGTCCAGGACCTGCGGGACTGCTCGGTCGCAGCCCGAGTGATGTTAGTCCACTTAGTGAACTGCTTTGCGACTTTGTCCCCCTGCCACTTGACCACGCTGTGATCTGCGATCCACGGGATCATCCCCATCACGCCAACCTGGGTCAGCATGTCAAGTGAGTTCTCAAGTCGATCGCCTTTGATGAGTGCTTGTGCAACATCGATGCGCAGGCCAGGAAGAGCCTCGACCGCAATATTTCTCACAACGAATTGGCCTGCGATATTTAAGTTCCCCGTGATGCGTTTTCCTTGACCGTCAACTAACTCACACACTTCATTAGGTTCGATCCGCATGACCGACATGTGATGGGACACCGCCTTGGGCAGCTCCAAAATCGACTCGAGGGCGGCATCACTCACGAATTCCGGGTCAACTAAAAAAACTGATGCGCTCACTTGTTAGTGAACGCCTCTTTGAGTCGGGAGAAAACACCGGTTGAATCAGATCGAGTCACAATCGTGTTGGGTTTCTCATCACGGATTTGCGCAAGTTTCTCGAGCAGTTCCTGCTGTTCTGTTGTGAGTTTGCGAGGTGTCTCAACATTTATGTGGACAAAAAGGTCGCCGCGGGCATTGCTTCGAAGCCGGGTTGCTCCTTTGTGCTTCACAGTTACTACCGCACCAGATTGCGTACTGGCAGCAATCGTAACGTCTTCGGGACCATCCAGAGTTTCAATGTTGATGGATGTTCCCAACGCGGCTGAAGTCATCGGGATTGTAACTACACAGTGCAGCTGATCACCTTGACGCTCGAAGAGGTCATGGCCGCGCACCACAATCTCGACGTAGAGATCGCCAGCCGGGCCCGCGTTGGGGCCAGCTTCACCTTGACCCTGTAATTGAATTCTGGTTCCCGTGTCAACGCCGGGTGGAATTTCAATTGTCAGGTTTCGGCGGTGGCGAACCCGTCCCTGTCCGGAGCACTCAACGCACGGGTGTGGGATGGTACTTCCGTGCCCTTGGCAAGTGGGGCAGGGGCGTGAGGTCATGACTTGACCCAAGAAACTTTGCTGCACCGATTGGATCTCGCCGTGCCCTTTGCACATTACGCAGGTCGCGGCCTCAGTGCCTGCGGTCATACCGGATCCGGTGCACTTTTCGCAGGAAATTGCCGTATCCACGGCAATTTCTTTTTTCTCACCAAAAACTGCGGCCGTTAGATCAATGGTGATACTGATCAGCGCATCCTGGCCTCTACGAGCCCGACCGCGTGGCCCGCGACGCTGCCCACGGCCACCAAAGAATGCATCCATCACGTCACCGAAATCAAAACCGCCGGGAGATCCTCCGCCCCGATTGCTCAGTGGATCCCCGCCGAGGTCATACATTTGACGCTTCTCAGGATCGCTCAACACTTCGTATGCTGCCGTCACCATTTTGAACTTTTCTTGGTGTTCCAAGTCAGGGTTGACGTCGGGGTGTAACTCGCGGGCAAGCCTGCGGTAAGCCTTTTTAATCTCCTCGGGGGACGCAGTACGGCCCACTCCAAGGAGTTCGTAGTAATCAGTTGCAGCTGTACTCATCTAGCTCACTTAACTCGCTAACGTTTTAGGCGGACAGGGTTTAGGGGAAAAATGTTCGTTTTTTACTCGTCGGAAAGGAATCGACTCACGTATTGGGCTACTGCTTGAACTGTGCTCATTGAGTTTACGTAATCCATGTTGGTTGGTCCGATAACTCCGAGTGAAGCCACCGGCGTGCTTTCTTTCGCGTAGTGTGAAGTGACGATTGACGTCGAAGTTAAGCCTTCCACCTGGTTTTCGTGACCGATCCGGACCGAGAGTTTTGTTTCGGTACCGACCTCCCCCAGCAGCCGAAGGAGTACTACCTGCTCTTCGAGCGCCTCGAGCACCGGTTGAATTGTCATGGGGAAATCTTCGTTGTAGCGGGCCAAATTGGATGCCCCACCCAAGACAACCCGTTCGTCTAGCTTTGCGGTAACGGTTTCCAGAATTTCCACGATTACCGCCCTCACAAGTGGGCGGTTTTCAGTATTGAATGATTGTTCGAGGTCCTCTATGCGTTGCGGAACTGATGAAAAAGGTTGATCAGAAATCGCTACGGAGAGCCGGGCTCGAAGGTCGGCCAGCAGAACTTCGTCGATGGGAACCGAGCACTCCACAGTGCGTTGTTCCACCCGACCACTGTCCACAATCAACATGATCATGAGTCGGTGTTCATTGAGGGGAATAAGTTCAATCCGGCGCACCTGGCTGCGTGAGAGTGACGGGTATTGAACCACTGCGACCTGCTTTGTGAGCTGGGCAAGCAGCCGAACCGTTCGAGTCATAATGTCGTCTAGATCCACCGCGTCGGAAAGGAAGCGGTCTATCCCTTTGCGCTCAGCAGCACTCAAAGGTTTTACCTGTGAGATTTGGTCAACAAACATGCGGTAACCAAGATCCGTGGGAATGCGCCCAGCAGAAGTGTGCGGGGCCGTAATGTAACCCTCTTCTTCCAGCGCCGCCATGTCATTACGAATCGTGGCGGGGGAAACGCCGAGCTGGTGCCGATCCACTAGTGCTTTTGAACCCACTGCCTCGTGGGTCGCAACGTAGTCCGACACAATCGCTTGGAGCACCGCAAGTCTGCGTTCCTCCAGCATGTGCGCCTCCACTTATTCGACGAGTTTTGAAGCAATTTGCCAGAGCATTTTGGTTTCTCCTAGCACTGTGGCACCTAGAGTGCCAGTCTACGCCCAAACGGTGAATCCGTCAGCCGAGGAGTTCCCGAATCACCCGATCCGCGAATAATCTGCCTGCATCGGTGATCTGGATCACCCCTTGCTCTAGGCCTTGCGCGCGGATTAGTCCCTGTCCTGCCAATTCCTTGGCTCGATTGACTTCCTCAGAATTGAGTTCACTCATGTCCAGCCCCGATCGAGTCCGCAGGGCCAACATCACAGTTTCCACATGGATTTGTTCCGGAGTAAGTTCCTCAAAATTAGCCTGCACACTCTCTCCTGCTGACAGCGCTTGGGCATACGTTGCCGGGTGCTTGTGGTTTACCCAACGCCGACCGTCGAGGTGGCTGTGTGCACCCGGTCCAATTCCCCACCAATTCGCATTGGTCCAATAGGCTTGGTTGTGTTCGCATTCGCCACCAGGCTTCGCCCAATTAGAGACTTCATACCAATTGAAGTCCGCATCCTGCAGCATCACGTCAATGATGTTGTAGCGATCAGCGCAAGCGTCCTCGTCCGGCGGGGGCAGCACACCTGATTTGACTGCCCGTGACATGGGGGTCCCAGGTTCGACAATGAGTGAATACGCGGAAACGTGATCAGCACCGGTGTCAATACACGCATTCACCGAATCTCGAACGTCAGAATCCGTTTCGCCAGGAGTGCCATAAATTAAATCAAGATTCACGTGATCAAAACCAGCTTGGCGTGCATGCTTCGCCGCCTCCTCGCTGGCACCAGCGGTATGGGTCCGCTGCAGAGTAGCAAGCACGCCCGGAGCCACACTTTGCATGCCAAATGAAATTCGGTTGAACCCTGCTTCGCGTAACTCTGCAAGCATCCGTGCGTCAACTGAATCCGGGTTTGCCTCCGTTGTGATTTCCACACCGTCTGACAGGGGGAAATGTTCTTTAACCCCGTTAAGAATTTGGGTCAGGGCGTGGGAACCAATCAGCGTCGGCGTTCCCCCGCCAACGAACACGCTCGAGACGGTAGGTGCACCGAGTTCCCTGGAAGCAAGTGCCAGCTCGCAGATCAATAATTCATGGAAACTGGCTTGGGAAACTCCGCCGCCCAATTCTTGGGCGGTGTACGTGTTGAAGTCGCAATAGCCACAGCGGCTAGCGCAAAAGGGAATGTGGACATACAGTGAAAAAGGTGCGTGGCTAGTCTCGATCATTTCTTTGGGGGTGCATCAGATGTAGACAGAGCGGCGATGAACGCCTCCTGTGGGACCTCGACTCGGCCAACCATTTTCATTCGCTTCTTTCCTTCTTTTTGCTTTTCAAGCAGCTTGCGCTTGCGCGAAATGTCGCCTCCGTAACACTTCGCCAAGACATCTTTGCGAATTGCCCGGATAGTTTCGCGAGTAATAATGCGCGACCCAATAGCGGCCTGAATCGGAACTTCGAATTGCTGCCGCGGGATCAACTCCTTGAGCTTTTGCACCATCAGGACCCCATAGGCGTAGGACTTATCACGGTGAACAACAGCGCTGAAAGCATCTACCGCGTCTCCGTGCAAAAGGATGTCAACTTTCACCAGATCAGCTTCCTGCTCACCTGTTGGCTCGTAATCGAGAGATGCGTACCCCCGGGTTCTTGATTTAAGTTGATCAAAGAAATCGAAAACGATTTCCGCCAGTGGAAGTGTGTACCGCAATTCAACCCGTTCTTCGGAGAGGTAGTCCATGCCCAGGAGTACGCCACGGCGTTGCTGACAAAGTTCCATTACTGCTCCAACAAATTCGGTAGGCAAAAGAACTGTGGCCCGAACGACCGGTTCAAAAATTTGCGCCAACTTAGATTCAGGGAATTCGCTTGGATTAGTGACAACAATTTCCACACCCGCGTCGGTGATTACCCGGTACACCACGTTTGGTGCGGTGGAGATTAACTCCAGGTTGAACTCGCGTTCAAGACGCTCGCGCACGATTTCCAAGTGCAACAAGCCAAGGAATCCACAACGGAATCCGAATCCGAGTGCAAGTGAAGTTTCCGGTTCGTAAGTCAGCGAGGCATCATTGAGCTTCAACTTGTCCAGTGCGTCGCGCAGTTCTGGGTAGTCCGAGCCATCAAGTGGATAGAGGCCTGAGAACACCATGGGCTTCGGGTCCTTGTAGCCACCTAATGATTCGGTTGCACCTCGCACGGCGCTAGTGACCGTGTCACCCACCCGTGACTGCCGTACATCTTTCACCCCGGTAATCAGGTATCCAACTTCGCCGACACCGATTCCGTCGGTTGCAATTGGCTCGGGGGAAGTCACTCCCACTTCCAAGAGCTCATGGGTTGTCCCCAATGACATCATTTCGATCTTTTCTCGCGTTCCAATTCGACCGTCCACCACACGCACGTATGTGACGACACCGCGATAGGTGTCGTAGACGGAGTCAAAGATTAGTGCCCTCGCTGGTGCAGCTGCATCACCTTTTGGCGCCGGGATTCTTTCAATAACCCGTTCCAGGAGCTCGGACACGCCCGCACCCGTTTTGGCAGATACTTTCAAAATATCAGCCGGGTCACAGCCGATAATGTGCGCGAGCTCTGCTGCATATTTCTCGGGTTGAGCGGCCGGGAGGTCAATCTTGTTGAGTACGGGGATAATCTCCAAGTCGTTCTCCATGGCGAGGTACAAGTTCGCCAAGGTTTGAGCCTCAATCCCTTGAGCCGCATCAACCAACAGGATGGCACCTTCACAGGCGGCTAACGACCGGGAAACTTCATAGGTGAAGTCAACGTGACCTGGGGTGTCGATCAGGTTCAGCACATATTCGTTGCCGTCAGGAGCCTGATAGGGCAACCGGACCGCTTGTGACTTGATAGTGATCCCCCGTTCCCGCTCAATATCCATGCGGTCGAGGTATTGAGCCCGCATGGATCGGGCGTCGACTAGGCCCGTGTGCTGCAGCATCCGGTCTGCGAGGGTGGATTTGCCGTGGTCAATATGGGCAATAATGCAAAAATTACGCACCACCGCGGGATCGGTGGACCCTGGGCGCGGACTGCTCACGTTTTTCCTCACAATAAATGGGACGGGCGAAAGAATGGGTGGGACAGCGTTCTCGATCAATTATCCGGCGGAGTCAGGGCCAGTGGCCAAGGGGGCCTAGCCTAGGGGTAGTCTGTAATGGCTGTACTAACCACATCGTCCGGTATCCACCGCTAGACGATCAAAACCAGAACTGAGAGCACAGAACTACTATGGCAAATATTAAGTCACAGAAGAAGCGCATTCTCACGAATGAGAAAGCGCGCCTTCGCAATAAATCGGTCAAGTCAACCCTCAAGTCAGCCGTGCGCAAGTTCCGCGAGACTCTGGAAACCGGTGACAAGGCTGCAACCGTTGAAGCCGCACGTGCAGCCAATCGCGAGCTTGACTTGGCAGTTCGTAAGGGTGTCATTCACGAGAACCAAGCAGCTAACCGCAAGAGTTCAATCTCGAAGCAAGCTGCAGCCCTCTAAATCAGTTCATCTAACTTTTTGTGACCCACACTAGTGAGTGTGGGTCACAAGTTTTTCTAGCTCAAATAGTTTCTGTTCGAGGTCAAGTGCAGCCCCGGTCTCAATCCCGCCTTTCATTGCGGGATCAGCCTCTGCAATCGCGACCACAAGTGAGGCCAACTTGCGTTGGTCCCCGCTCCAACGGGCCCACTGTGTGCGAAGGGTCTTTACTTTCCATGGGGGCACCCCGGCTTCACGGGCCACCTCGTTATCGCTCGCGCCCGGTGCAGAGCCACCCACCAAAATCATAGATCGCAAGCCACTCGCCATGGCGGTGACCGTGGTCACTCCCACTCGGCCTGGGTCGGATTCCAATGCAGTCTGCCGCAGTAGTTTCATGGCATCAGCCGTTCGTTTTTCCCAGATCGCATCAGAGATCTTGTACCCACTGATTGGCGCGGTTCCTTCAAAATATGCACGCACGTGAACTTCGTCAATTGGGTCGACTTCAACATCACTACAAAGTTGGCCAATTGCGCTGATCAGCGCAGGGAAATCTTGCCCAAATGACCTGACTAAAAGATTAAGTGCCGCCGGGGTCATCTTGCGTTTGCGGCGGGTGACTTCTTTGGTCAGGAAAGCGATCGTCTCTGGACCACCTTTGATATCTTTGCATTCTATTTTTTCAGCGCCTGCTTTAACCGCTGCATCAATTAGTGGCTTGCGCTTGTTGCCACCCGGGTGGGTGAGCAGCAGCCATACGTTTTCAGGTAACTGATCAAAGATTGCCTTGAGTGAATCGACCCCGTCGTCGTCGAGGTCGTCTATTCCCTCAATCACCACCAGAACGTCTTCTCCGAATAACGTCGGTGCACATGCTTGTGCAATATTAGCGGCGGCTTCATCATTTGATGGGTCAACAACAATCCGGGTGATGCCGGGCACTTCCTTGGTGACCGCAGCGACGGTGCTGGCTTTTACGCGATCAACGAGAGCCGTTTCACTTCCGACCGCGATGGTGATCCGATAAGGCACACCCAAGCATGGCATAAGCGCCTCAGTCTCGGGTAACAGCGCTCCACGCGCCATCGGGAGAAAGTGAAAGTGCGACCGCGCCATCTTGATCGGTGCGGTAGATCCGCGCCCCACGCCACTGGTCAATTGCCGCACGAGCCGGGTGGCCGTAGTCGTTGTCTTCACCCACGCTGATCAAAGCAATTTCAGGTTTTGCCCATCCCGAGAAACCCGGATCTAGGTTTGCCGAACCGCGTTGCGGGAAGAGCTCTCACGCAGCTTCCGGTACGTTCATTTCACTGCGCTGGAATGAGAATCGGATTGGGAATATTGGACTCGGCGGCTGACTCGAGTGGGCGGATTCAAGCGAACAGCGCCCTTAGATTTCCATGAGGGCAATGCGCCACAATCAGTCGTTTAGGTGCACAATCGTCACGAGCACTTCACAACAACAAGTCGATCCGAATCAATCCCCGACACCCGACGAAATACTGATGCCCACCAAACCAGGACCGGCATGGACACCGATAACCGGGCTCACTTCGCTGACCAGCAGCCGCGCGTCCGGCAGCTGTTCACCGAGCATCACTGCGCACTGGTCAACCAGAATTCGATCTCCAAAGTACTGGAGTCCGATCAGCGCGTGCTCACGGCCTTGGGCAGATTCCACAGCAAGTCGCACCAACTCAGCCAATGCCTTAGCTTTGGTGCGCACTTTGTCCATCAACACCACCTCACCGTTCGTGATGCTCATGATTGGCTTCACCGAGAGTGCGGTTCCCAGACGAGCACTGGTCGGGCTGATTCGCCCACCACGCTTGAGGTACTCCAAACTGTGCACATAGAAAAATACTTGCGACTGGCGAACACCGCTTTCCAGCACTTCGAGAACCTCTGGTCCACTGGCGCCCGCTCGCGCCACTTGGGCCGCGTTGATCACCGGGAACCCAAGTGCAAGTCCGACACTGAGTGAATCGCACACACTGACCGGAATTGCGCTGACTCGCCCTGCCATCAGGGCCGATTCAAAAGTCCCCGACAATTTCGAGGACAAAGTAGCCACCACCACCTGATCAAACCCCTGATCAGCTAAAGCCGCAAAAACTCCCGCGAAAGCCTCAGGTGTGGAGCGCGAAGTAGTGACCTTGACCCCATCTGTTACAGCTTGGGCGAGATCTAGCGATCCATTCGGAGGCAGAACCACTCCATCAACGAGTACATCCACCGGAACTACGCGGATTCCGAACTCGTCGACCAGGTCACTGGGGATTCCAGCACTGCTGTCCGTAA
>CAJIYV010000026.1 GCA_905181745.1 uncultured Actinomycetes bacterium
GTTGGACTGGTCCCGCGGATCAAACAATTGGCCACCGAGGGGTTGCCTCTCACCCTGGCCGTGTCCCTACATGCCCCCGACAACGAATTGCGCGACACCCTGGTACCGATCAATACCCGGTGGTCGGTCGAGGAAGTGCTCGATGCTGCTTGGGAGTACGCCGATGTCACGAAGCGTCGAGTTAGTATTGAATATGCGCTGATTAAAGACATAAATGATCAGGCGGAGCGGGCTAAGCTCCTGGCCCAGCGGATTAAGGGACAATTAGTGCACGTGAACCTGATTCCACTGAATCCAACACCAGGGTCGAAGTGGACGGCTTCACGTCCGGAAGACGAACGGAATTTTGTGCGAATCCTTGAAGACGCTGGAATTCAAGTCACGGTGCGCGACACCAGGGGCAGTGAGATCGATGGCGCATGTGGTCAATTAGCCGCATTGGATTAGCGAATGGCGCGAGTGTGAATTTCCCCTTGCACGAGCTAGGCCAATGCCTCAGCACGCTAGTCGTCTCTGCTAAATTGAGCGACTAATTAAGTGGAATCCAGCACAGATGAGAAAGTGCCAACATTCGTTTGTGCTTTTTCAGGTAGGCGTTAGATTTTGGTGCGCGAACTATTCCCAGGATTGGTCATTTCACTCCCGTTACAAGACTTCGAGTGCTTGGGTCAGCACTATTCGTAATGTGCTTTCAATTTCATCAAACTCTTTTTGTCCGATTGTGAGAGGTGGGGCAAGCTGTATGACCGGATCACCGCGGTCGTCGGCGCGGCAGTAGAGGCCGTTATCAAACAGGGCTTTGGAAAGAAACCCGCGAAGGAGTCGTTCGCACTCGTCGTCATTAAAGGTTTCTCGGGTCTTTTTGTCTTTGACTAGTTCGATTCCATAGAAGTAACCCGCACCAC
The DNA here is from genome assembly GCA_905181745.1 of uncultured Actinomycetes bacterium. Taxonomy (GTDB): domain Bacteria; phylum Actinomycetota; class Actinomycetes; order S36-B12; family S36-B12; genus UBA4592. The sequence continues at coordinate 906 of CAJIYV010000026.1, forward strand.
GTACGTCCCCCACAATCGGAAGGTCGGTGAGTTTTTCTAGAGTCCGACGGAAGTTTCCTTCATTTTCTTGCACGTTTTTGTTGAGGCCTTCTCGTTCGAAAATGTCAAGGTTTTCCATGGCGACGGCCGCTGACACAGGATGACCGCCCCAGGTGTACCCGTGCAGGAAGGTGTGTGTGCCGTGCTTGAATGGTTCAAAGAGTCGATCGCTGGCAATCATGGCACCTAGTGGCGAGTAACCCGAAGTCATGCCCTTTGCGCACGTAATAATGTCTGGTGTTACGCCAAAACGCTTCATTGCGAAGTAGTCTCCGATCCGACCAAAAGCGGTAATCGTTTCATCCGCGACCATGAGAACGTCGTATTCGTCGCAAATCTCACGAACGCGCTCAAGATATCCTGGAGGAGGTGGGAAGCAGCCACCCGAGTTTTGAACCGGTTCTACGAAGACTGCCGCGACGCTATCTGAACCTTCGAACTCAATTGCTTCAGCGATTCGGTTGGCCGCCCACAGACCGAAGGCTTTTTCGTCCCCTCGGAATTCTTCAGGCGCACGGTAAAAGTTGGTATTGGGGACCTTTATGCCACCAGGGACGAGTGGTTCAAATGGGATTTTGGCCTCAGGGATTCCGGTAATACTCAATGCTCCCTGTGGGGTCCCGTGATAAGCGACCGCCCGACTGATCACCTTGGTCTTGGCTGGTTTTCCCGTGAGCTTGAAGTACTGTTTAGCGAGCTTCCAGGCGCTTTCAACGGCTTCGCCGCCGCCAGAAGTAAAGAACACGCGATTGAGATCACCGGGTGCAAGCTGAGCAAGTCGCTCGGCCAAAAGGATGGCACTCGGGTGGGCATATGACCACAGTGGGAAAAACGCTAATTCTTCGGCTTGCTTGGCCGCAGCTTGGGCAAGCTCTTTTCGCCCGTGACCTGCTTGAACTACAAAAAGCCCCGAAAGCCCATCAAAGTACTTGTTGCCTTGGACATCCCAAATGTAGGCGCCTTCGCCCTTGGTAATGATCGGAACGCGGTGGCCTTCATAGTAGGTCGAGTGCCGGGTGAAGTGCATCCAGAGATGGTCGCGAGCTTTGTCAGCGAGATGATTATTGCTTGATTCGGTGACGTACTGCGGTGTGGTTATCATTTGGCTCCCCAATTGTAGGTTTGTTTGCGAAGGCCAAGATAGATAAAGGTTTCTGTGGAAACGACTCCCGGGATCTTTCTGATCTGGGAATTTGTGACTTGCAGTAAGTGATCATCGTCCTCGGCCACGCATTCAGCCAGAAGATCGTATTTTCCAGTTACTAGGACCAGATAAGAGATCTCGGGTAGTTGCTCTAATTGGTGCGCTACCGCCTCCAAATCACCCTGTACTGTGATTGCGATCATTGCCGAACGCGAAAATCCGACCTGAGCGGGATCTGTGACGGCAACGATTTGCATCACTCCCTGCTCATGCATTTTTTGAACTCGCTGCCGCACTGCCGCTTCAGAAAGACCAACCGCTTTGCCAATCGTCGCATAAGGCCTGCGACCGTCTTGCTGAAGTTGTTCGATGATGGCGCGAGATGCGCCATCGAGGGGAGTTGGTTTGCGGGCCATGCGCCCACCATGCCCG
>CAJIYV010000027.1 GCA_905181745.1 uncultured Actinomycetes bacterium
CGGTCAATCGTCGTGCTCCTGCTGGGCGAAGATCATCGCCGCTCGCACCCGGGCATTAGTGGTTACGTCCGGCGCTACCTTCAACTGGGAATAGATCTGAGTGAGGTGATACTCCACCGACGGTTACCTTCCGTTGTACAACCCGGGTGGTCAAGGCCTGGACGGCATGTTCGCCATGATTGCTTTGCGCCCGGATCAGAGCTTGGGCGTCACGGACCTTAAGGGCATCGATAATTTCTTGATGTTCTGCGTGAATACGCTCCCGGTTCACCGGATCCCGGAAATAGACCGTCCGATAAATATCCAAAGCATCCCATAATTTTCGGATCAATCGACTGAGCCGGTTCATGCGCGAGAGTTCAATGATCGAGAAATGAAAAGCGCGGTTGTAAGTGCCGAATTCTTGGAGCACCAGCGCTCAGTCGGCAATGATCTGATCACCGATGCCGCAATACGGGTTTCCAGGTTTGGTGCCGGGAGGTCGTTGGGGAGTGCGTGCTGGGCGTTGGTTGCAATCCTATGAAGCGGGCGTTAAAGCACCGGTGGTCTTGGCCGCCACCAACCAAGCGGCACTTGATCACGTTCCCCTTGACGCGTTAGTGGATTGTGCATCCGAAATTCCACCCGATATTTCAGGGCTGATTGAGTAATCGACCATAGCGGTGCATGGTTTGGGAAATGAACGCGAACTACCGATCCGATCCTGATTCCAAGGCGTTGACTGCTACGGGCGCTTCGGCCGGAGTGACGGTGGATTCTGCTACTACAACCGTAGGCGCCACTACGGGCTCTGCGCTCTGCGCCAGCAGGTCAAGCTTCGGATGTGCAAGGTAGTGAGCCAAGAAGCGATTAACAAGGTTGAGCAACACCGTCATGACCGCTGTGATCAACAAAAACTGCCCCAGCACTCCACCCAGATCAACTTTGGAGTCCAAAAACGCACTCCACAATCCGCTCGCGCTAAAAATCAAGGCAATGACCATGGCGAGTGGGATATGAGCAATCATCAGAGCTGCAGGCTACCAATCTGCTCCACTGCAGGGGAAGAGTTTGGGCGTGTAATTGCGTCGCTGTCTTCAAGACACGGCCGACCATCCATGAAAACGACCGGGATGCCCAGAGCAGTTAAGGCTTGAGGACTCTCGGTCTCTTCTGCGTTGACCACCGCCAGCCCGGATATATGCCCAAAGCACCGAGTCCATTGGCTAAGAGATGAAATGGCGTACGAAGCGTCCACGATAGCCCACACGTGTGGGGTTTCCAGGGCTTCAATTGCCTTCACGATTCGTACTCGTTCCAGATCGTTATTCCCAATTGGGAAGGGTGCATGCACAATCACGATAGTTGGCGAATCTGATCTGCGAGCCAGGTCGAAGACCTGGTCTGCCCAGGAGTGACGGAAGTGATCTTCTGCATCAATTTCCGGGACCGCAAGCCCCGCCGGCGTGATTGCCAGAACTTCGATTCCCCCACAGTCGGCCACCTCAATGATGTCGCATGCCTGCTGATAAGCCTCGTGAACATCCCCGATTAGCACCAGTATCTCACCCGCCGAGGTTGGTATACCTTGGGAAATGGCCGTGTTCGTGTGCGTTACGGGTGCCAAATCTGGTGCCTGAAACTTTATGGCCGACGATGCCGGCCTAGTTTTCGCTATTTTCGGCACAGTGTCGACAGGCTCGAAAGTCTGAGCGTGGGCTGTTGGTTCGGTGTAATCGATGGTTGTTTGGGGTGCTTCGACTATTTGGGGTGCTTCAACTATTTGGGGTGCTTCAACTATTTGGGGTGAACGGTGATAACTCTCGGCCGAAGTTTTCGCGGGTAACGTGCGGGCAATTGTTTCAGCCGCGGCAAAGATCTGAATTCTGCGGGCCTCTTCAGTGCCAATGGGGCCGCGGCGTGAGTAAAAATTTTCCGCCTTGTCCCGCTGCGCCTTGATTTGATCCCCGATCTGCACTCGCCAATATGCTTCACTCTCTGGTCCGTAGATGTCACCCGACCGCGCTCCTGCGAAAGAACAGGGCTCCGCGCTTGAGGTATCCACAGCAGGTGCGCTTGTAGGTGGGGTTTTCTGAGCAACTTCCAGCTTAGGACTGGCACTGACGTGAACTCCTGCGATTACCTCTTTCGACCCGACTTCTTTCTGGGTGCCGGGAATCACACTTGAGGTGCCTTCACTCTGTGCGACAAGGCGAGCTGCCGGTGGCAAATGGGAAAAACTGTCATCATCGTCTTCATCTACATTGTCCTGGAATACATTCGCTACATCTGCCGCTGAATAAACTACGGATGCAGGTGGCTCTTCAATGAGCGGCCCTTGGGTCAGCAGTTCCTTGAGTCGTTTTTGCTGTTCAAGGCTGGCGGGATCGGTCCGTCTTGAGCCGACGCCACCGGTGCCTCGAGGTGACTTGTTTCTGCGCAGTTTCAGTCGGAACTTGCGACCCTTGTGGGCACGTGAAGTGAGATTGCTCCAATTGCTGAGCTCAGGGTCCACTCCTTCGGTGGTCGTAAACGAGTCTGACCCGGCGCCATAGGCCCTGTCAACATCGTAAGAATTTTCTGGAAGGTCGAGAGTTCGGGCTTTCTCGAGCAGATCCCGTGCCCAATCCTGAGAGGATGCCGCCGCTTGATCGTTTTGGCTGCGGGTCGCTAGTTCATTGAGCGACATTCCCGCCGTCTGGGGTTGCGCGGTGATGTTGGCCACTACCTCGGGATCATTTATTTCGACTGTCACTTCGTAGTGTTGTTTTGTAAAGAAACCACCCACGCCACCTGAGCGCACCTGTTCGGCTTGGATCACATGGAAGTCACGACCGTAGTTCGCTTCGACTTCACGTAGCACGCCTTTAAGATCTGGTCCTTCAAGCAACATTCGCAGGCTCATTGCCAACCACTCCTACTGTTTGGATATCAATGGGTCCACCCAATTCTGAATAAGACAGAATGGGAAGTCGAGGGAACTCGTGGCGCAACTGTTGATAGAGAGACGCCCGTAACTGGCTTGCACAAATTAAGACTGGTGATATCCCGGCCTCTTCGGCCTGATTTACCAACCGTCCAACGTCGGCGCTCATTCTGGTGAGGACAGTTGCATCGATCGCTAACACTTGGCCTTCTTGCCCCGCACGCGAGGCCGCCAGAAGACCTTGTTCAAAAGTTGGATCCAATGTAATCACGTGCAGGATCCCCTCCATTGCAGTTTGGGAACTGATTGCTGACCCCAACACCTCGCGGGCGGACTCGACGAGCGCTTCCGTCCCCTGATTTCCGGAACGGATGGACGCCGACATGGCTTCAAAGATTCGAGACAGGTCTCGGATCGCGACTCGTTCTTTAAGCAGACCCTGAAGGACTCGTTGGATTTCTCCGAGCGAAGCTTGCGCGGGAGTGAGCTCTTCAACAACGGATGGGTGTGATTTGCGCAGTGAGTCGACAAGCATTTTGACGTCCTCCCGTGAAAGAAGTTCAGCTGCATGCTTGCGGACCGTCTCAGCGAGATGGGTAGTAATAATCGACGCGCGATCAATCACCGTTGCCCCGATAAGCTCCGCTTGACGTTGATAAGCAACAGGCACCCATCGGGCGTCAAGGCCAAAGACTGGTTCCTTGGTGTCCTCACCTGGCAGGTCTTCCATGCCGTCGCCAATAACGAGGACGTGTCCTGGAGGGGCCTGTCCGCGAGCAACTTCCACTCCGTGTAACCGGATTCGATAGGTGGCTAGCGGTAGCTCTGTGTCGTCCCGTGTGCGAACCGTGGGGAGAACTAGACCAAGCTCCATGGCGAGTTTGCGGCGAAGGGCCTTCACGCGGACCAGCAGGTCCCCGCCCACATTTGGGTCAACCAAGTCAATGATGTCGTAGCTCAGACCGAGTTCAAGTGCATCGACCTGCAGATCCATAACGATCCCCTCGGGACTGTCTGGTAACGGGACGCCCGCTGGCAGTTCAAGTCGATCAGCTACTCCCTCAATCGCCTTATCGCCGACTGCTGACGCGGTGCGGGCAAGTCGTCTACCGATGAAAATTAGTGCACCACCAATTATGAGGAATGGTAGAGCGGGCATGCCAGGAATAATCGCTAGAGCAGCAATACCGATGCCTCCGAATGTCAACGCACGTGGCTGCAACGAGATCTGCTTCATGAGATCAGAGGACATATCCCCCTCTGTTGCGGCACGAGTCACCATTAGGCCTGTTGCCACTGCAAGCATCAGGGCCGGGATCTGAGCGGTGAGTCCGTCACCCACTGTGAGGAGGCTGTACGTGTTGATTGCCTCGGTGAAGCTCAGGCCTCCCTGAACGACACCGATTGCCACGCCGCCGAAAAGATTGATGATCGTAATGAAAATTGCGGCGATTGCGTCACCTTTGACGAACTTTGAACCACCGTCCATTGCACCGTAGAAGTCAGCTTCGGCACCCACTTCGGCTCGCCTGCGCCGGGCTTCGGCGTCATCAATAAGACCCGCATTCAGGTCCGCATCAATAGCCATCTGCTTGCCAGGCATGGCATCTAGAGTGAATCGGGCGCCGACTTCGGCGACGCGCTCTGCACCTTTAGTTACCACGATAAATTGAATTACGATCAGAATAAGGAAAATGACCAGACCAACTATGAGGGATCCGCCAATGACAAAACTCCCGAACGCCTCAACTACCTCACCGGCGTAACCATTAACAAGGATTTGCCGAGTGACGCTCACATTTAAGCCGAGCCGGAAGAGGGTGGCAATAAGTAGGAGGGCGGGAAATGTTGCGAATTCGAGGGGTTTGCGCACATAAACTGCAACTAGAAGAATAACTAGGGCAGCAGCAATGTTGAATGAGATCAGTAGATCAAGGATAAATGGTGGGAGTGGGACGATCAACATCACGATCACAAGGACTACGGCAATTGGCACTGCGAACTGAGCCCAGCGAATTTTCCGCACAGATACCCCTGTCATTGGAAAAACCATCCATGGGATTACCTGCCGTCCTGGCACCTGCTACATCGGCCACCTCAGGCCCCACTTGATGATTTTTTTATAGAGAGATCAAGTGGTCCACTTCACGTGAACTGTGCAGGCCCGTCGGTGCCCCTCGTCGCTTAAGGCTCATGACGAAGGCCAAGACCCGGGCCACGGCCGTGAAGAGTTCGGTAGGGATTTCTGAACCCACTTCACAGTTTCGGTACAGAGTTCTAGCGAGGGGAACGTCCTCCACGAGCGGTACCCGGCTTTCCGTGGCAAGTTCACGGATTCTGGTTGCAATCACTCCGGCACCTTTCGCCACTATTCGGGGGGCCCCGAGGTGTTGGGTGTATTTGATGGCCACCGCGATGTGGGTCGGGTTGACCAGAACAAGGTCCGCCGTTGCGACATCGGCCATCATCCGGTTTCGAGAAGCCTCCAGTGCTCGGCGGCGGATGAAAGCTCGGAGCAACGGGTCACCCTCTGACTGCTTGAACTCCTCTTTGACCTCTCGCATAGACATCATGAGTTCTTTGCGCACCCTTTTTTGACTAACTAGATAGTCGGCGACCGCGATTAATAGTCCAGTGGCAATCACGGCCTGCACTAACCGAATCCCCTCAGCGGCAATAATCTGCGTCAAAACTGAGAGCTGGAGCAAACCTGAGCCAAAAATGATTTCAACAACTCGGCTGATAACCAGCCAGAGCACCAAGCCGATTGCGGTTGTCTTGAGGATTTGCTTGGCCAATTCCCATAAGCCCTGAGTACCTAGGATTCGTTTTGCATTCTGTTGGGGGCTGATTTTTCGGGTTTTAGGTGCTATCCGCGACAGATAGGGGCGGGCACCGCCTTGAATCCAGCCAGAGATTTGAGTAACAAGCAGGATCACCAACATAAAAGGGATTAATAGCAACGCTATGGAGATTACCGCGGGTAGAGCAATGCTGCCCAGACGCTCAGGGGTTGGCTCTTGTGCCATGTCAGGAAGCGTGAGGAGTAAGGCCTGGAGTTGCTCGGTCAATAGTTCTAGCATGAATGGAAGTAAAAGGGTGAGGGCGAGGAGCCCAGTCCAGGCCGCTAGGTCTGTCGTACGTGCGACCTGACCTTGTTTGACTCCTTCTTTGATTTTCTTCGGGGTCGGTTTTTCGGTCTTGGCAGCGGAATCAGCCTTTGCCATGGGTCATTTCCCAACAATTCCACGCATGGCATCGACGGATGAGTCCGTCAGACCAGCGATAACCGGGGTTAACCGGGGAATGGCAACCCCCACCAGTAGCAGGGCCACTCCGATCTTGACGGGGAAACTCAGTACGAAGATGTTGATAGTAGGAGCCACCCGCGTCAGCAGGCCAAGTCCGATATCTGCCAAGAAGAGGACGGCAATGATGGGCCCGGCAATCTGCAAAACGGCGACAAAAGCCACGCTCAAGGCGCTGGTCAAAGTAGAGGCGGTCACATCAAGACTCAGGCCGTTACCAATCGGCAGGACCTCGAAGGTTTTTGCGAACCCGGAAAATAGTATGAGATACGCACCGGTAACAAGAATCAGCACTCCAGCCACAAGCTGGTACACCCGGTTTATCACTGTGGACTGTTGCTGCATCAAGGGGTCGTAGGCTGCTGACAGCGACAAGCCGCTGGCAACGTCAATGATTGCGCCGGCGGACTGTACGGCTGACAGTAGAGTCAGGCATACCAAGCCCAGAGCTACTCCGATGACCACCTGGAGGGCGAACTGGAGCAACAGGTTCACTGGATCCAGGGAAATCCCTCCTGAGGCAGCAATTGCGCCCGGAGTCATAGGGATGGCAAATGCCAGCCCGGCCATAACCCGCACCAGGGGCGGAAGGAAGCCGCCGCCAAAAGGAGGAGTAAGCCACACCCAGGCGCCTACGCGCGCGAACACCAGCAGGAAGCCCATTATTTGTTCGGTAGAAATTCCCAGTTCAAACATTCGGGGTCCTCAACCGAGAAGTCCGGGAATGAGTCCGAAAGCTTCGCGGGTAAAAGCCAATAGGGTTTGAACCATCCATCCCGCCGCCACCACCAGCGCAACTCCAACCGCAATTATCTTGGGCACAAAGGACAGTGTCTGGTCTTGGAGGCTAGTGAGCCCCTGGAAGAGTGAAACGGCCAGGCCCACGAGTACAGCGGTAAGTAAGACTGGGGCAGCCAGTAGTGCTGCGGTCCACATGAACTGCGTGGCAAGTTCCACTACAAATGCTTCACTCATTTATTCACCTACCCGTAACTTCCGACGACGGAGGAAATAATGAGAGCCCAGCCGTCAACTAGGACGAAGAGTAAAAGTTTGAAGGGCAGAGACACCAAAACGGGCGGGAGCATGATCATGCCGACCGACATCAGGCTTGAACTCACGACCATATCAATGATCAAAAAGGGTAGAAAGATCACGAACCCAATGATGAAAGCTGCGCGAAGTTCGGACAAAATGAACGCTGGCACCAACGTGGTAAGTGAAACGTCTGCGGGAGTGGCGGGTGGGGTTTCACTTGAGACCTGGACCATAAGGGCCAATTCCTCTGGGCGGGTATTAGCGAGCATGAATTCCTCAAGAGGGACGCGACCGAGGTCGAATGCCTCGCCAAAACTGATTGTCCCATCAAGATAAGGCTGAAGGGCATCTGTGTTTACCAGTGTCAGAACAGGTGACATGACGAACAGGCTAAGGAAGATTGCCAATCCAGCGAGCACCTGATTGGGTGGCACGCCCTGAAGGCCCAGGGCATTGCGTGTGATGGACAGCACCACGATAATTTTTGTAAAACTGGTGACCATTAGTAACAATGCAGGCGCCACAGCAAGGACGGTGAGTGAGAGCAGGAGCACGATCGCGCTGGATGGGCCCTCATCGCCGACGAGGTCGGGAAGGTTTATTGAGACAGCCTGTGATGGCGCGGCCAGCGCCACACCGATGATCGTGGAACTGAGGAATGCCGCGGAAAGGGCTAGAACGGCGCGCAGCCACCGACTCATGAGCGGACTGTTTTCTCGCGCAGAGTGGCGGCGAGTTGTCGCCACGTGTGTGCGGATAGTACTGAGCCAGCAAGTGCGCTGTCGGCCTGTGAATTCTTTAGTGATGCTATGGCGTCTTTGTCTAGAAGGTCTAGGTTAAAACCTATGGCTTCCGGGGAGTCGCTGTGTTGAAGCATAAAAGAATCTAGTTGGACGGGGTGTCGTACTTCGTTAGTTTCAGGGGTTTCAGGCAGCATGTCAATCTCGCTGAGCAATGAAATGTTGCTGTCGGTTGCGCCGATCATAAGTTTTTTGCCGCCGACCTCAACGAGCAGTAGGCTGCCTTTGCGGCTTACTGGAATCTTCGACAAGACTTGTATCGTGGCTGAATTTGTGGGGCTAATGCGCTTTTTAATTCGGGCAAGGCCCCAGATGAGTCCCAGAACCACGGCGAGCGCAATAACTAGCTTGAGTACGAGCAAGAAAGTATCCATCAATTCACTTATTCGGCTTGAATCAATCTGCTGTTACGACTGAAGTGACCCGGAACCCGAACTGATCGTCAACGACAACAATCTCACCGTGGGCCAGCAGGGTGCCGTTAATAAACATATCAAGGGGGGAACCCACTTCGCGGTCAAGTTCCACGATCTGTCCAGGTTGTAACTGCAGTAGTTGGCCAATAGGCAGTGAGGTGCGGCCCACTTCTATCGTGATCTCCATCTGCACTCCCGCTAGTGCATCCATTTGTTTCATCGTGCCCATGGAACTGAATGCGGCCGGAGCAGCCGGAGCAGCAGCCGGAGCAGCCGGAGCAGCCGGAGCAGCAGCCGGAGCAGCCGGAGCAGCAGCCAGTTCCTCGACAGGATCCTCGACAGGATCCTCGGCAGGGGCAAGGAATAGCAGTACTGCGCCCACGAGCACACCGTCCACAAGAAGCGGCACACTCACGTCGGGAGCGATCGTGGGTGCACCTGAGGCCGGTGCCGGCGTTCCAATTTCTGAATCCATCACTTGGGACATGGCATCTACTGCTGTATCAAGTTCTTCGACTAGGCCTTCGGATGTGGTGATATCTGGGCTTGCGCCCTCGAGTAGCGCGACCATCAGATTACCGTTGATTGTCCCCTCCACTGAGACAACGGCCAGCGAACTGGTGGAGGTGATCGCAATATCCAATGGGTCCATCGATGGCTCGCCCGCGGACACGACCGATGTCACGGAAAGGGCATCGCACAATCCTGACATGGACATGTGCATCTGTTCCATTATGAGTGCCATTTGGCTCTCGTTGTTTCCAGCTGTCATATCAACTCCCTATTTGTTTAAATAACTCGAAATGCTGCTTGAGTGCCTTCTCCGCCAGGGAGTGCGTGTGCGAACACGACACCGTGGCTGGTGACTTCCCAAGGTGCATCAGGTGAATGGCCAAGCCGGAACACATCTCCCACTGAGAGGTGAGCGAAGTCGGCTAAACGTCCTTGGATGGGCCGTAAGCGCACGGACACTGCCACGGGGGCGGTCCGAAGGCGCGCCTCGAGATCACCGGAGAAGTCACGGCTTTTCGATCCTCTTTGTTCTGCCAGTCGAGCAGCCAGTGTGGCGTCCAACAACGGAAGGATTGGGGTCAGAGGCAGTGCAAGCACTGTGTCAAACACTGAATCCTGAATTTCCAGTCGGAAGGTCGCGACCAGCATTTGGTCACCGGGAGAGGCTGCGTGCGCTACCTCCGGTGAGGAGTATTGGCCGGTGAGGACGGGGAACCAAGTGATAACTCCGTCAAAACTAAATCGCAGAGCGCCAACAAGGCTGCTCCCTAGATCACCCACAAGCTCGTTTTCGATTTCCGTCAGACCACGTGAGGGTTGATCAGCCTCTCCGGAACCCCCCAGAGGAAGGTCAACCGCCAGCATGGCAAATTCCAGAGGCAGGTGAATCAAAGCGGATGAATTGAGTGGGTTGAGGGATGTGGCCAGAAGCACCGTTTCCTCGGGGAGGGAATTTATAAAGCTTGAATAGGTTGTTTGTTGCAAGGAATCTAATTCGTGGGAGCACGACGACCGCAGCTTGGAGGTGATGACCGAGGCGCTTTGGTCTGCGTAGGCCCTAAGAGCTGTCTCTATTATCCGCTGGTGGTCACGGGTGAATGTTGCCGGATTTCGAAAATCATAGGCTTCGACATCGCTCCCCACAGAATTGCCCCCTGGGGAGCCAATTTGAGCAGAATTTTTTAGTACCACGTGTGACTCATCGTCTGCTTCGGCGAATAACTGAGTGATTCATAGCAAAAAAGTCGGCAAGTTCGGGCGGTAAGGGCCGGTTCCTTCCAGCCTTTCTGCCCTCGAGCGCTGCAAGCCAGCAGCCCGATATCTAGAGTCGCATTTCATCCATGGCGACCGGGTCACTATTACTGCATAACAAACTCCGTGAAGTAGATATCGATCACTTGAGCGCCGTACTTTTCGGTCACCAGTGTGAGCAAAGCCTCTTTGAGCTGGGCCCGGCCACTCTCGCTCACTAATTGCTCCAGATCTTTATTACTAAAGACCTCAATGGCGGCATCAAGAGCCATCGATCCTTCGAGCTCGACGTCATCGCCAGTGAGCGTTGTTTGCAGTGCCAACCCGATCTTGAGGAAACGTTCGTTCTTGAGATTGATGAAAATAGGCTCAAGTTTGATGACCTCGCCTTTATCTATTGCCGAAACGGCAACAGGTTGGACTTCTGCAGGCGCATCCGAGGACCCATTTCCGAGATACATGTACACGCCGGCCGCAACCAGCAGGATGGCCAGCACAACAACAACTATCCGTAAGCGTGAGCGCTTTTCGCCATCTTCTGAGTCAGACTTCTTTTTCGCCATAATTTTCCTCCATACGTCCCATCGGCTTTGCGAACCGAATCTTGAGCGAACTGGGTGTTATTCGCGTCACTGGAATGTGTTCTGATCGGCAATCTCACTGGCGACCCTCGCGCCGGCAAGGAGGGAGCGTTGTTCCTCCGTTAACCCACTAGCCACTACGATCGCCACTCGTCGGTTGAGCCGAAGGTGATCCGGGTTGGACTCGGGAACCAGGGGCGAAGTGTCCCCGTAGCCGGCAACGTGCATTCTGGGCCGAGGAACTCCCCCTTCAGAGTTGAGGAACCGGGCAACTGCGCCCGCTCTCGCACTGGACAGTTCCCAGTCGCTGGGGAAGTTGATCGGCTGCACGGGAGCCGTGTTGGTGTGACCTTCAACGATCAGTCTGGTTCCGGAATCCTGGAGCGCCGGAAGAAGGGCCCGAATGGCATCCGAACCGCCAGACTGAAGCGTGGCGCTGTGTGGGGCAAAGATCACATCGTCAACAAGGAGCGTCACGATCAGCCCACGCTCCTCTCGGCTGAGAACTACCTTTCCGGAAAGGCCCGCGGAACTCACGGCACTAGCGAGCGCTTGTTCTGCGTTGTTCAGGTTGGCCTGATCAGCAGCCTCGGCCGCCACGGCCGACTGAACAGCAAGGCTCGCCTTGATGCCATCAACGGTTCCCTGCGTTGACATGAGATTCGATACTTGGTCGCGAAGTTTGGGCATGACATCGGGAAGCACGATTGCGGGTGCATCGACCGGGGGGGTCGAGCTCAATGTCACGTTGTCTCCAGCCTCAGGCAAAATGCTGTTATTGCCATCGGAAATGTTCACGGCCGTACCAAAAGCAGTGGCCAGGGACGTGGAAAGTTCTTTGTACTTTTCGTTGTTGACTTGGCTAATGGCGAACAAGAGCACAAACAGAGCGAACAATAGGGTCACCATGTCGGCATAGGAAATAAGCCACCTTTCGTGGTTCTCCTTTTCCTCTTCAACGTGGCGACGATTAGTCAAGTTCAGCCTGCCTTTTCAAGATCCCGCAGGATGTCAGCGGGTAGCAGCGCCCGAAGCCTGCGTTCCACCATGCGTGGATTTGCGCCGGCTTGAATGGCTAGGATCCCTTCAATGATTACCTCACCCTGTGTGGTGCGTAGGTCATTGAGTAGTTTCATTTTTGTTCCAATGGGAAGCCAAAAAACGTTCGCGGAGAGTACGCCCCACATGGCTGCTACGAAGGCTGCGGCAATAAGTCCACCGAGCTCGTCGGGGTTAGAAAGGTTTCCAAGAACTGTGACCAAGCCAAGGATTGTCCCGATAATGCCAATGGTTGGTGCGTAGCCACCCATGTCCATGAAAAGTTTTGCTTGGCGTCCGCCGTACACCGTTTCACTGTGCAGTTCAGCCTCGAGAATGCGTCCAAGATCCCCGGGGTCTGTGCCATCGATCGCCAATTCTAGTCCTCGACGCAACAGCGGGTCTTCAATTTCACTCACGGTGGCTTCTAAGGAGAGTAATCCATCTCTTCTCGCGATATTGGCGCATTCCACGAGGGTTTCCAGCAGACTTTCATACTTTGGTGTCCCGGATATGAGTGCTGTGCCGGCCGCTTTCAGCGAAGCCAAGAATAACTTGCCCGACATCCCGGCAGCACCTACGGCGAATGTTCCACCAAAAACCAGAATCAATGGGGCGAGGAGCAAGATGGAAGTGGGGGACCCGCCCTCAATTATCAGGACGACCATGACAATGATGAAAGCGAGAACTACGCCAATAAGCGTTATTGGATCCACTACTATCCTCGCGGATTCATTGAAATGACGTTGCGACTGGACGTACCGGAGGGTTCATCGATGGAATCAGCCACGTCTTGAGCTATTGCTAGGACGGTGGCACGGTCCAATCGAATTGAGTCAATGATATCGGAGAGTCTCTCAGTCACCATAATGTGTTTGCCGTCCACGAGAGTCAACACGGTATCCGGTGACTCCTCAATCCGTTCTATCAGATCAGAATTCAGTGCGAACTGCTCGCCATTGAGCCTTGTCAACTTAATCACGGTACCTGCTCCTTCCTTAGAGTCTTCTCACTTCAATCAGTATAATCGGCATGAATGGCAACAACTTAAGGTGTGACGGGTGAAAAGCGCCACCACGGTCAGTAAAACCCACCACGGTGCCGGTTTGAGTCCATGCAAACAAGGGATTCTGTTTGGGCAGACGTTCCAGTAGCCTACCCAAACAGAATGGCAGATTAACGCTTGATGCTCATGAGCTCCTGTAGCATTTCGTCAGCCGCGGTAATCGTCCTAGAGTTTGCCGCAAAGCCCCGCTGGGCCACGATTAAGTTGGTGAACTCAGAAGCCAGGTCCACGTTCGACATTTCCAGAGCCCCCCCTTGAATTGACCCACGCCCACCAACGGTCGCAGACCCAATAAGCGCCACACCGGAGTTGACGGTAGTCCGGTAGTTGGTGTCGCCCACCTTCTCCAAACCTTCAGGGTTATTGAAAACAGCGACTGCCAGTTGTGCCAAGGCTTGTTTTTTACCATTACTGTAGATACCGATGAGTTGGCCATCA
>CAJIYV010000028.1 GCA_905181745.1 uncultured Actinomycetes bacterium
AGAAAGTTTGCAAGAAGCCGTAGTCGCACACACGCCCCATGAGCGTTACTCCGCAGCGCACCTTGCGGCATTACGTGTGGCTGCGGCAGTTCTTGCCGCACGTGCGCAAGTAGCTCCAGGGCCACGGCGGCAACGGATTCGCAGTGCGTGGGAGGTCTTAACCGAGGTTGCCCCCGAACTTGGAGAGTGGGCCGCTTTCTTCGCTGCGGGTGCGAAAAAACGCGCATCGGCACAAGCCGGTATTCCATGTGTTACCGCTCGTGAAGCCGACGACCTAGTCCGAGACTCACAGCGGTTCCTGTATGAAGTCGCCGCATCCCTTGATGCACTCATACAAGGACGCTTGCTTTGTGAAACTTCGCCATCAGATTCACACCTTCAACTTTTACGCGTGGGCTGAGCTAGTTGCTATGGGGGTTTCACCAGATTCGTTTGTCCATTTACAAGTTGCATCGAGCTATTCACTGCAATACGGAGTGTCTCGGCCGGATGCACTCGTCGACCACGCCGCTGATCTTGGACAGAAAATTATTGGTCTCACTGACCGCAACGGACTCTATGGCGCAGTGCAGTGGGCCCGAGCCTGCCTGCGCAATGGAATTTCTCCGGTACTCGGGGTGGATCTTGCCGTGGAAAAAACCGAAGCAAAAGTGATTTCCGGTAGTGGTGTTCGTAGAACTCCCGCATACGGTGGTCAGTGGGTTGATGAAACAAAGCCGCGAGTGATTCTGTTGGCAACAGGAGCCCAAGGCTGGGCATCGCTGTGTCGATTGGTGTCCGCGGCCCATGAACAACGTGGTAACCCGGTTGTGTCCTGGAACGCATTGGCCCAGCACCACGCAGGGATAGTCGCACTGCTCACCGCAGAGTCAGAAGTTGGGCAAGCACTGCTCACCGGGAAGTCGCACCAAGCTGATGCGTTACTTCGCCCGTGGCGCGCGATCTTTGATCGGTACCTGGGCATTGCGGTTACTTCCCATTTAGAAAAATCAAAATTAAGTTTAACAACTGCACAAGCTGCTCGGCTGCTGTCGTGGTCACGTGAAGCCTCACTGCCCGTTGTTTTAACGAATGCCGTCCGTTATGCCAGCCCTGACCAGGCGAAAGTCGCCGACCTTCTTGATTCTGCGCGGCTACTCGTTCCCCTTAATTCACGCCATATTGTGGGAAATAGTTCACAAGGGTTTTTAAAAGACGCCGAACAGATGCACCATGTTGCCCGTGAAATCTGCCACCAGGCAGGTGAGCGTGATGCATATAAATTAATGCGCGACACCCAGCACTTAGCCCAATATTGCGCGTTAGATCCAGCCCGCGATCTTGGCTTAGGCGATGTATTCGTTCCCGAACTTGATGTCCTTTTAAATCGTCCGGTTGCAGAGCCAGAGCGAGAAGCAAATCAGATTCTTTTGCGCCGCTGTGAAGATCAGTTACCACAGCGTTACTCCCACTCCCAGGACCGGTCCGTTGCATCCCACCGACTTGAGGCGGAAATGCGGACAATTACCCAATTAGGTTTCTCTGGCTACTTCCTTACTGTCGCCCATGTTGTCGACATGGTGAAAGAAAAAGGGATTCGAGTTGCTGCGCGTGGCTCTGGTGCCGGAAGTTTGGTCAACTATTTATTAGGAATTTCAGGTGTTGATCCCATTGCCCAGAACTTGCTCATGGAAAGGTTTCTTTCACCTCTACGCCGCGTACTACCCGATATTGATATTGATGTTGAGTCCGAACGCCGACTCGATATTTATCAGTGGATTTTTGACAAGTTTGGGACTGAACGTATTGCGACCGTTTCCATGATGGAGACCTACCGTGCCCGTTCAGCAATCCGCGATGTTGGTTTGGCATTTGGCTTACCCACTTCAGATATTGACGCTTTTGCTAAGGCGTTTCCCCATATTCGCGCACGCAATGTTAAATCTGCGCTGGTTGATTTACCCGAGCTCCGACATTCTTCATTTGGCAAGTTGGCCGCAACGGGTGAGATTGATAACTTTCTTCACTTAGTTGAAGCGCTCGATGGGCTGCCCAGACATATTGCAATGCATCCATGTGGGGTTGTGCTCTCTGACCTGACCCTGCTTGATCGAACCCCGGTGGAAAGTAGCGCATCGGGTTTCCCCATGTCCCATTTTGATAAAGACGATGTTGAACACATGGGGTTATTAAAACTTGATGTATTGGGTGTGCGCATGCAATCCGCAATGGCTCATGCGCTCAATGAAGCGGAGCGGGTCACCGGAAATCGTCCGGTGATTGACGGCACAACTCTTGACGACAAAGCAACATTTGAATTAATCCAATCAACCCGAACTCTGGGGTGCTTTCAAATTGAGTCGCCGGGTCAGCGTGAGTTAGTGGGTAAATTCGTTCCTGAAACCTTCAACGACTTGGTCATTGATATTTCGCTGTTTCGCCCAGGTCCAGTGAAGTCAGACATGATCACGCCGTTTCTGCGGGCGCGGCAAGGTTGGAATTCACCAGTATTCCCACACCCAGATCTTGTACCGGCATTAACTGAAACTTACGGGGTTGTGGTTTTCCACGAGCAAGTGCTGCGGGTTTTTAGCGTTTTTACCGGGTGTTCACTCGCTGAAGCCGATGAGTCACGTCGATCCATGGGATCCCCACAAGGTCAAGACGAGATACGGGTGTGGTTTTACCCGGCAGCATTAGCGCGCGGTTACGACATTGACCACATTGATCAGGTCTGGGAAATCTTGAGAGCATTTGCATCATTTGGTTTCTGCAAAGCGCACGCTGCAGCTTTTGCCCTCCCCACGTATCAGTCGGCGTGGCTAAAAACGCATCACCCCGCGGCTTTTTATGCCGGGCTGCTCACCCACGATCCCGGCATGTATCCCAAGCGATTGATCCTTAACGATGCCCGCAATTTTGGGGTAGCAATTTTGGGCCTTGATATCAATGCATCGAATAACGTGTATCACCTCGAGCAGTTACCTGATTTGAGTTTTGGCATTCGGGTGGCTTTTACCGATCTCAAAGAAATTTCTGAAGCTGAAATCGAGCGAATTATTTCCGGTCAACCTTTTTCTTCGCTTTCCGACCTGTGGTTGCGTGCCCGCCCATCTCGACCGGTTACCGAGAACTTAGTTGTTGCAGGAGCATTTGATGCCCTCTACGGCTTCACTTCACGGCAAGCCCGCGGCCGCACTACTCGTCGTGACCTGCTACTTCAAATTGCAGATCTTGATCGCGGTCGTGGAAAAAGCGAAAAGGGCGCCGCTATTTCCCAGCTCAGTTTTGACGTCACAGATAGTGACACTGGCGTTATTGCGTCTGGGCTACCCGAAATGACAAGTGCACAGCGCGTCAAATCGGAGTTAGAAGTCCTTGGTCTTGATGTCAGCGGCCATGTCATGGATTTTTACGCAGATCTTGTCCAGGGCCTGAACATTATTCAATCGCGTGATCTATTGAGTTGCAGATCCAAGGAAACTATTTTTGTGGCTGGGGTCAAAGTCGCAACCCAGATGCCGCCGGTCCGTAGTGGCAAGCGAGTGGTGTTCCTTACCCTGGACGATTCAACCGGGCCGGTTGATGCAACTTTCTTTGAAGATGCCCAAGGCCCTTATTCCCAGGATTTATTTAATTCATGGATTTTGTTGGTACGAGGGGAAATTCGTAGAACCGGGCCGCGGGGTCTCTCTCTTCGGGCAACAGGTTGCTGGGAGTTGGGAGGTGTTCGGAAATTGTGGATTAACGGGGGAGTAGCAGCAGTTAACAACCTTGTTTTGGAGCACGACTTGCCGAATTCTGATGTGCCACGAAAGCGAATCGCGCTCATCGATGCTGGTGGGTTTAGACAATCCCCATATGTTGATATCAAGACCCCGGGAGAAAACATCCGCAGGACACCAAACGGGGCCGGCACGAGCCAGCTGGATAGCTGAACTTGTACCGGCCCCGAGTAGGCGTTGTCCCCGTGCGTTATGCCGGGGCTAGCGCGTTGGTCTTCAGTTGGGCGAACTCCTGGTCCGTGATGGTCCCGGCATCAAGAAGTGCCTTAGCAGAAGCAATCTGGTCGGCTGGGGAAACGCTTCCTACTGCATTTTGGATATACGCTTTTTGGGCTTGTTCAGCTGCTTTTTCCGCTGCCGAACGTCGCTCTGCCATCGACTTTCCTCGGGCAATTAGGTAGACGAAAACCGTGATGGGAGTGAAAAAAATGAGGAAAATAATCCACACTGCTTTGCTGCCCCCACCCATGTCTTTGTCACTGAACAAGTCCATCAGGACCATGAAAAAGACCATAAAAAACACGATCATAAAAAAGATAATTAAAAACGACCAGAGAACTTGCCCATCCATGCTAACTCCATTCATTAGGTAAAAACTCAATGCTAGTACAACTACTCACCATACATGCTTCGCATTCAGAACATCGTGGATTAACCTGCGATCACGAAGGTACAAGAGCCGTAGTGCAAGATGTGATATCGAAGCCTGGGGACCCCCAAATAGTCACAGCAAGTCAAATTAAGGAGCGCACATGAGTCGAAGCCAAGTGCGTCGTCAAACTGGAAAACTCGATTTTGGCACCAATGACTCCGGGTGCAATATTTTGCATGTTGATATGGATGCTTTCTACGCCGCCGTTGAATTGCGCGACTACCCCGAACTCAAAGGAACACCGGTAGTTATCGCCGCCCAAGGGAATCGCGGGGTTGTTCTGACCGCCACCTACGAAGCCCGCGCTCTTGGCGTCCATTCGGCAATGCCAATCTCGCGCGCGCGGCGAATCGCGCCCGAAGCAACATTTCTCACTCCACACCATGAAAAATATTCAGAAGTCAGCCGAAACGTGATGGCCCTCTTTGAATCGATTACCCCACTTGTGGAACCGTTGAGCCTTGATGAAGCGTTCCTTGATGTTTCTGGCGCGACCCGCAGGCTGTCCAATCCACTCACTATCGCTGAACTGATCCGAGCCAGGGTGGCAGACGAGCAAGGCATCACCTGTTCCGTTGGGGTGGCGAGCACTAAATTTGTGGCAAAGCTCGCATCAACACGAGCCAAGCCCGACGGTCTGCTACTCATTCCGGCAGATCGAGTAATTGATTTTCTGCACCCACTTCCCATCGGTGCGTTGTGGGGCGTGGGAGAAAAAACAGAAGAAGTTCTTGTCCGGCTCGGTCTGCAGACAGTTGCCGATATTGCACATACTCCAGTAAATACCCTTACCCGGGCTCTTGGTCAAAGTGGAACCCATCTCTATGAGCTTTCCTGGGGCCGGGATCCTCGGTCGGTAGTACCCCATGAAGCTGAAAAAAGTGTCAGTAATGAACTGACATTTCGCGAGGATGTTGATGACCCCGCTGTGATTCGGGCTGAACTCACGGCGCTTTCAGATAAAGTGGCAGCCCGGCTGCGCAAGGCCGGTTTCAAAGGCAAGACAGTGACCGTGAAGCTGCGGTTTGCGGACTTCACCACGATCACTCGCTCGAAAACTGGCCCCCATACTGATTTATCCTATGAAATCTATGCCACAGCTTGGAAACTCTACGAGGCCCTCGGGTTACAACGGGTACGAATTCGACTCGTGGGAGTGAAAGTTGACGGACTGCTGGCAGCGGATGAAGTGTCGGATCAGTTGCTTTTCGGTGAGCCGGAACACGGCCGCCGGGATGCCGAACTTGCAATTGACACTTTGCGCGACAAATTTGGGCCTGGAGCGGTACGCCCAGGTCGGACCGTGACCGGTGCGACCGAAACGCACTAAGCGGGCAAAGGCGCAATTTTCGCCCCCGTACACCTTGTGCGAGACAAAAATGCAGGGAAATAGGGGCGAGGGGTTGCTTGCTGCAGTATTCGTCATATCCTTAGAGCAGTACGGATTTATCCAGCGAAGAAATCGCACCCAGCGGAAAGGGAGCCGGCATGCCACTGTCAGAGCAAGAACAGAAATTGCTTGAGCAAATGGAACAGGCTTTGTACGCGGACGACCCCAAATTTGCATCGAATCTACGTAGCCCTGGCACTGGAGCTACACGCAAGCGAGCAGCGTTGGGTGTTTTAGCCGTCCTCGCCGGCATGGGTCTCTTACTCCTGGGAGTTGCCGTGGGCCCAGCAATTGGCGTAGCTGGCTTCACCGTCATGTTGATCGGTGCAGTGCTGACCTATTCCGCATTCACGGGCAGCATCAGCGTCTCGGCAGATGGAGCTGAGGCGGAAACAGATCCAGATATTGAAGCCTTCCGTGCCAAAGCACCCAAGGCTCCCAAAAATTCGGGCCTCATGGACCGCATGGAAGACCGGTGGCGCAAGCGCACCGACGGCGAGCAGTAAGACCAACAGGTACCAGCTCATCGTGAGTGAAATAGTTCCCGCCCAGTTGGGTCGTTTCTTTGAAGACTTTGAAGTCGAAACCACATATCAGCATCCATTCGGGCGAACCATTTCCGAAGCAGACTCAACTTGGTTCACTCTGTTAACCTGTAATACCAATCAGAACCACTTCAATGCGCATTTAGCGCAAAGCAATCCCATCACCCAGGGACGTATAATTGTTAACTCCGGCTTAACTGTTGCGTTAGTTCTCGGATTATCAGTGATTGACATGAGCCAAAATGCGGTGGCGAACCTTGGTTGGACCGATATTAAACTCACCCACCCGGTCTACATTGGCGATACCATTTATGCTGAAAGTTTGTGTATGGAAAAGCGGAAGAGTGGATCCCGACCCGAAATGGGAATCATCCGCATGAAGACCAGAGGTCTAAATCAAGACGGGGACGAAATTGTGTCCTGGTTTAGATCAGTAATGGTGCCTAAGCGCAGTTCAGGAATTGGCCAGGATTATTTCCCGGCAGCAAAAAACGGCCCGCTCGGACCCGAATAATTCTTAGAGCGGTGGCAGCATGGGGATTGGCCCACCGCAAGAAGACGTTGGTGTAGTCCCAGCGAAAATCTCTTTCATCCATGACACCGCTGTCGGACCAGCGATTGCTGCTGCAGCTACGTGTCCGACCCCACCAAGCCACAGTGCGCTGATCTTCGTGCCGGCCTCACACCAGGTCTTTTGTAAGTAGGCATTTGGCTGGGGAAGGACAATTTTGTCGGCAGTACCTTGAATAAGTAGCAAAGGCATGTCGGTTGGGAACGGCGGGGGAGTCTGCTCATTGAGAGCGGCAACCCAAGCCGGATCTTCTGATGGATTCGAGGAAAAGAATTGTTCATTAAAGGCGTTAGATCGGATTTCAGCTTCAAAGGCGGCATCTTTAATGCACTCTCGTGCAAGTCGATCGTAATTCTTTTGACCAGAGCGGGTCAATATTTCATTCGTGGGCAAATTGGGGTATTGAAGCGGCCACGATCGCATTACTTCTGCACCAATCACCCAACTCACCACTGTGTCCCATTGCTTACCCAGAATTTGAGTTAATTCTGCAGCGGGTGCTGCTGCGGCCACGCCGAGTAGCTCTAATTCGGGCGCGAATTTCTTACTCAAATGTCCAGTCCATAAAGCGGTATGCCCGCCCTGGGAATGGCCGATTACCGTGTAGCGCGACCCAACATTTGCTTGTGGAATTTGTTGCAGTGCTCGCACGCTGTTCACCGTGTCGCGAACTTCTTGATCTTTGAGCAGGTACGCCTGGACGCCGGGTGTGCCTAGACCGGTGTAGTCCGTTGCTACAAGTGCCCAACCAAGTTGGATCATGCTTGGCAAAAACTGGGTAAGTTGTGAGGTCGGATCCTTTTGACGAGAAGGCGCACACGCGTCGCCTTCCCCGACAGTTCCATGGGTCCACGCCACTATTGGTCGAGGTTCGCTCGTCGCAGGGGAGGTCGGGATAAAAGCCATCCCACTCGCGGCAGCCAGATCCCCATTGTCGAGTTCGGTGAGGTAAAGGATGCGTAATGATTCTGCGCCATCCACATCAACACTGAGGGACTCAACGCGAAGGAGGTCCCCGGGAGAGCCCTCAAGGGGTGAGGGGGGAGTGTAGAAGGGCTGTAAGTCGTTCTGGGTCAATTCTGTGTCGAAGTTCGAACTTATGACGCTGACAGTTACAAAAAGTGCTAAGCCCGTGATCAGTGCCAGAAGACCAATCGCCCAAGATTTGAGGATCCCCACGTGCGAACAGTACCGGGTAGGACATGATGCTCCTGTGGAAAATGGTATTGATGACCCAATCGAGGCCGGCGCTCTCTATTCGGTTGTCAGCGCAGCGACTTCCATTGCATCTGAGGCCCTTGGTGCGACCCGCTTTGCGACTGAAACAACGGTTTACCTGGCATCAGAGTCCACCAAAGCGATCGCAAATGCGATACTTGACACGTTCGTACCGATAGCCGTGAGCGCGGTTGTATCGCGAATTGATATCAATGAAATCGTTAAAGACCATGTCGACGTCAATAAAATTGTCGCTCAAGCGGAGCTCGCTCCAATCCTTGATCGAGTGCCTATGACGGAGATTGCCGACTACGTGATCGAGGAAATCGATCTGCCAAGTTTGATCCGCGAAAGTACCGGCGGCGTAGCCGACGGACTGTTGAGCACACTTCGGTTCCAAGCAATTCACACAGACAATTTTGTCAGTGGAATAGTAGACCGGGTATTTTTTCGCAGAGAAAAGCGTGCTTCTGAGCGAGAGGTTTCCGTGAAAAATGACGACGTTTAGCCAGTTTCGTGACGCATTTGTTCCGGGATCGCAGGTTCATTTCAGTGCACTGCCAGAACGGGCCCGGTCAATTCAAGGAGTGAGTGCTGGATTTACCAGCAGAGCAATTGCCACGTTCATCGACATAGGCTTGGTTGCCGTCTTGGTCCTGGGGGCTTGGGGCGGATGGGAAGCCCTCCGATACGTCTTGAACGGGTTCTATGATCTGCCTTCGGTGACGGGTTTCCCACTGCTCCTCCTGGGCTATTTCGTAATGTGGATCTACTGGACGTGGAGTTGGTCAACGGGTGGTCGCTCTTTGGGAAATGTGTTGATGGGACTGCGCGTCCAAACTCAGAGCGGTAACAATCTTGGCTTGGGGCTGGCGGCCCTGAGATCGTTACTGTCGGTGATTTTTGCTCTTGGCTTGGCCTGGGCGCTGGTCAGCCGCAAGAACAAATCGGTACAAGATATTTTGCTAAGGACCGAAGTTGTATTTGACTGGGCACCGTTGCTGCCCAAGGTCGACATGACGTTCGCAATGGAGATTAACGAGTAGCAGATTAACCTTGTCGACTTATCCGAGGTCACGCATATACTTTCGTGACCGCTCACTTCGAAGATGGGAACTCTTTGGCACGCGCTAAGCAATTGGTCGGCTTTGTTCTTGCTGTCCTGATGGTAGGGGTCGTTGTGCCATCATCTTCATTTGCAGCTAAGGCAGTTGTAGATTCGTATGCCACATGGCAAAAGGCTGCGCGGGCACTGGAACCTGCAGACGTGTTGTACAGACCAACCTTTCGCGCCGGGCTAAAGCAAAATTCAAGAATTGATATTTTGGCTTTTAAGCGCCCTACCGAAACGCATCAGCGGGTCAAGTACTCATCGATGCTGATTACCGTGAATTATTCGAAACGGCTTCGATCTTTTTCCATTATGGAAAAAAGAGCAAACGTCAAATGGGCTGCACGTCGAGTTGCCGATCCGGGCCAAAGACTTGTGGAACGTCGCACGATTCGCCTTAATGATTCTAAAACTCGAGTGCGGGCAACTATATACGCTAATTGCGCTATAGCGGAGCTTGGAGTGGCTGTGCAACCGGGCACTCGGTGCACAAAAGCTGATGTTAAGACCTATGGCGGATTGCTTGTCATGAAAGCTCCTGCCAAAACATCAATTATTGTTGAAAGTAATGGGCTTAGTTACTCGGAATTAGTTCGTGTGGCACGGGGGCTAAAACAAGTCAAGGTTGGTAATTAGTCCGCTGTAACCTCAAGCAGGTAAAGCTGGTGGGTAGCGCGTGTACACGCGACAAAAATGTCAGATCCGCGGACACCTTGACAACCGATTTGATCGGGGTTAACTACAAAGACCACGTCAAACTCAAGGCCCTTTGTATTTTTTGCGCTCAGTACCGCAATCCGTGAGTCGATCGCTGCTGGCCCAAAGCCAAGATCTGGTGATTGGTCTTGGAACTGCTCTTGCCATTGCGAAAGAAGCGAATCTGGAATGATCACACAGGCGCGACCAGCTTTACCCGACATGGTCGCGGTGAGAAAATCTACGACTTCATTTTCGGACAAACTCTGATGGATCGTTGGAGAACCGCTTCTGATTGATACCAATTCGGGCGGGTTTCCACCCGACTTAACCAGTTGCTTAATCGCAGATTGCACAGTTTCTTCGGTGATGCGATAGGTAACATTCAAAGTGAAGAGTGCCATTTTTTCACCCGCCCAGGACAAGGTCTCGTTCCAGTCTCGGGCTCCCGCCGGGTGAGATGACTGTTGGAGGTCACCGACAATTGTCATGGACTTGCGTACTGCTCGACGCTGAATTGCTCGCCAGGCCATCTCGCTTAGCTCCTGCGCTTCGTCGACCACGATGTGTCCGTAGACCCATTCGCGATCAAGGTAAGCCCGTTCAGCAACAGTAGACGTGTGGGCAGATCTGCCACCGCGATTGCTGTATCTCATTTCACCCGCGTCCAATTCCCGGTAACCAGAATGAGTTTCACGCGCCGCAGCTGAAGGACGCACCCATTGGCCAAGGAGCTCCGCACATTCATCAAGAAGTGCCACGTCATCAACAGTCCATGGACTTTCCTTCTCGCGAAAGAGTAAAGCTTGTTCGTGGGAGGAAAGCAAGTCGCGTGAAACCAGTTGGAGAAAATTTGGATTTGCAAACAATTTGGCAAGAACCTTCTGCGGTGTAGTTGGCATCCACATTAAATTTAACACTCGGCGCACATTTTGATCGTCAATAAAATCAATTATCAAATCGCTACGTGCTTCGTGATCGAGTTGCTCGTGTCCCAGATCATTTGCCAGATTATTCGCCAAGTAGTCAAGAACTCGTTTGAGAAAAACCTCCCGATTCGAGTGGTAGGTGGAACGTTTGGCGAGCGACTTGACGCAATCACGCAGTTGACTTCTGCTGATGCGGAGTTTGGTTCCGCCTTCGGTTGTGATGTTGACTTGCGTGTCAGGGATATTCGACCAATGTGAAACGGCGTTGGTCAGCACCTGGGCCATGCGGGCTCCGCCCTTAACCCCTGAAACTTCGAATGTGTCATCAATAGTGGCATTAACTCCGGGATAAAGCTGACCCGGAGTTAATAACACAATGTCTGTTTCTCCAAGGCTCGGGAGGACCTGGTCGATATATCTAAGAAAAGCGGCGCTTGGCCCCACGACCAGGATGGCATCTTTTGCCAACTTTTCCCGAAATGTATAGAGCAACCATGCGGCACGATGTAAGGCCACAACGGTCTTACCGGTTCCGGGTCCACCTTGGACGACAGTAATTTGATTCAGTGGGCTGCGAATAATGAGGTCTTGATCGGTCGCAATCGTGGCCAAGATGTCGGCCATTCGACCATCTCTTGGGGTGGTAACCGAATCCTTTGCGGCCTGGTAACTACCCTCGCCCGGTTCTGTCAAAATCTCGTCGTCGACGTGCGAAACTACCTGTTTTCCATCGATGGGTTTAATGGAAATACGACGTCGCAAAGCTGTGTTCATGCGATTGGCGGTTGTGGCTTGATAGAAGGGGGCGGCATTTGGGGCTCGCCAGTCGATGAGCGCCATATCCCCGGATTGAGTTCTCAGACCAATGCGACCAATTCTATGGATGTCTTGGTCATCACTATCAATTCGGCCAAAGTAGAGACGATTCTTGGCGGCCTCAACCGAACGTAGCTGTGAGCGTAAATTGTCGGCATGGGCCTCTCGCTCGAGGTCATCTTGGCCGGTTCCGGTCGACGGTGAATGCGCAAGATTGTTCATTCGGGTTGTCAAGTGGTCGCGATGTGAATCAAGAAGGGAATAGGCGGTGTCAGTGAACTCCTGTTCCTCACCCAAGACACCAGACATGGCTTCCCTCCATTGTGCGCCATTTGTGCCGTGGCGCCAGAAATCGGTATCCAACTATGTCATGTCTGCGAGCGAGAGGCAGTAGCGGTCCATGAATTCGGATGAGTCAGACTCTGCGCATGCTTAGCCAGGTCCGATTCTCTCCTTGGGGGACCCCGTTGCCGGGAGTTGAAATAGTACTGGGATCAGCGCTTGATGGGAGTGAAGGGAGCTTCTCGGTAGCAGAAATGCGTCAACTTGGCCAGGATTGCGCGACGCGGGCAACGCACCAATTGGTGGGCGAGACAGCCGGTGAGCTCACGTATTCGGATTTGGGCGCCCCTCTGTGGACTGGCGGGAACTCTCAAGTGCATATTTCGATCTCGCGCACTGGGCAATGTGCCATCGGCGCCTGTTCACCCACGGTTATTGGTGTTGATATCGAGTTCATTGACAGAAATGTGGACCGGCTGCTGAACTCTTTTACTGTGGATGAACAAGAGCTCGCCAAAGTTGTCCCTCCAATCGCAATCTTGTGCGCAAAGGAGGCCGCGGGAAAAGCCACCGGTGTGGGCTTGGCGGGATCGATAACTCGATGGGGCGTGAGTCCATTGGGACCGGGCGCCCCGTTTCTCTTGGTGCGGGATCTACATACAGGTGGTCAGTGGCGAACGTGGACTGGAGTGATTGAGATAGGTGCGCGCAAATTGCAGTGCGCAATCGCTCAGCCACATGATCCCGCGCGCGAGATATTACATGGAATTTATGAATCTGCGCAGATAGAACTGCGACCAATTGGTACCCAAGTGTGGACAGATGCGGTCGACACCGTGCGTAAACGCGCATTAAGTGCCGTGGTGATTACCGCATGGAACCCTGGGACCGATCGTCCCAGCATTACGGCCAATGTCGAAGCGAATCAGCGACTGCTGGCCCGGCTTCGGGAGAGTTGCCCAGATGTCTGGGAGGCCGATGGCTTCTCACGAGATAGAGCGCACCGAGAGTCGGGATACATTGCGTGGGGAATGCAACCGGATCTTGGTATAAAGATCGCGCGTGAATTCAATCAATTTGCTATTTTCTACTTCACAGCCAATGGTGACCGGAGCTTGATCAGTGCTTGACTACTGCGCGGAAATTGTTTGATTTCCTTTGATTTCTACGATTCGGTCTTTGCTATACATGGCGATCCAGGTGTGCCCTGGGTGAAAGGGAACCGGGTTTCCTGCAGCATTGGTGAAAGTGGTTCCTGACAAAGCGTCTGGCCGCGACCACGTTGCAGTAAATAGTTGGCCGTCCCTAAAGATCATTGCCTCACCTGAGCCAATAGTTTCGACTTGGGGAGTGTTGCCACCGCCTTTGTCGAAATACACAGATGGGACTTGTTCAACGAGTTGAATAACTGCCGTGTCTGCCCAGACTTTTCCTTGAGCGGTCGTGGTTTGTCCAACTTGTCCAACTTGGTCGATCTCTTCAACACTGGCTCTTTCCCCATTGAGTTGAACAGCGTATTGATCCCGGCTTGGGTTGTAACGAAATTTGAGACTTGAGGACGGCCAGGTAAGTTCGACCGATCGAGCGGGCACTCCACCACTGGGTATTAGTTCGTCGAAGGTGAAGCCCATTTCTTTTGCGGTGGAAATGTCGTCAAATTGCGCAAGAGCCGTGGCAGCGTTAAAAAAGTAGTTATAGGGAGCCCGTCGGTCAAAATCGCGCGAGTAGTCGTCTGGATCTTTGTTTGCGGAAAGATCGATAAAAGCTGCAGCTTCAAGTGCTGGCCAGAGTTTTTTTTGGGCACCGGAGAAAGCAAAAGCGGGGGATCCGTATTGGGCGAGTAGATCAATATCTGTAATCCGTGCGGATCTGACCGGGCCGATTCGGTTCGGGATTTGTGAACTAAAAATTGCGGCCAGACGGGTCATGCCATATTCGATTTCCTCGACATAAATCAGATCAGCTTCACCCACGCCTGCCTGAGGTTGAGCATTGCGTGTGTTGTCAATCTTGACCGCTAAAACTTTTGGCATTGCTGAGAGCTGGGCCGGCGAGGCAAGCTCAATAAATGGCATTCCGGTCAGGGGGTGAAGTACCTGCTCGACTGTGGGCGAAGGTGAGGGTGTCGACGACGGAGTCGAATCCGGTGCGATGGAGGGATATGGTCCGGCCGCGTCTTGAGTCGCAAATTGCCAGGAACAACTCGCTAAAGCAAGGGTTGCTGCGCCGAACAGCAGGATTTTGCGGGGGAGCACGCGCCAGAGCCTAGTGGCCGGGTGCCCATTTTCCGGTCAACCTCCACTCGAATGGGTAGGTGCTGGGGCGGGGGAGGATATTTATTAAAAATGGGGTATGGGGGTTGACAGTGGAGGAGAATGGAGTAATGTGGCCCTACCGGGAGTTGCCCGTGAGGAATATGAGGCGGAAGTTAGGGGTGTGTCAAATGTTTCTTGGTACCCAATCCCCGCGCCTTGATGAGAAGGGCCGCCTCGTACTCCCTGCAAAATACCGGGAGGGTTTAGCGGCTGGACTGGTCTTCACCCGGGGCCAGGAACACTCAATCGTGGTGTGGCCGGCTGCAGAGTTTGCGCAATACGCGGAACGTTTGAGCGTTGCCTCCCGTTCAGATGCCAGCGTGCGTGCCTATCTTCGGGTCCTTTTTTCCGGGGCGGTAGACGAAATCCCGGATCGACAAGGCCGAGTCATGGTTCCTGCGGAATTACGCTCATACGCCGAACTGGAGCGCAATGTTGTTGTCGTGGGAAATGGAACCACTCTAGAAATTTGGAATGCGCCCGCGTGGGAAAAATACCTCGCTGGTCAGGAAGCAGGCTTTTCAGCCTTGAGTGAGGAGGTAATCCCTGGAATCTTCTAAGGCCGCTTGGCCAATGAGGCCTCCACCCGCCTTTGATCCTGGCATCACTTCCCCGATGCCAGGGCCCGCTGA
>CAJIYV010000029.1 GCA_905181745.1 uncultured Actinomycetes bacterium
GCGTGGCAGGCCATTAAGGAATCACTTCCGGCTGGACCAGTATTGGTATCTGTGGGTCGACGCGGATATATCCCGGCATTTTTGTGCACCCAGTGCGGTGAGCGAGCTGTCTGCGCCTGCGGTGGACCAATTCGATTTACACATGCTGATCATTCCCAAGAGCAGGCAATGTGCGGCCGTTGCGGATCCGGAGGTTGGAAATGCGCCTGTGGTGGAAGAAAAATCAAGGCACTTGCGATAGGCGCAGAACGAACAGCCGAAGAGTTGGGGCGGGCGTTTGCGGGGACACCTGTGCTGTGGTCGCAGCAGGAGCACGTGATCGCCAATGTTGATGGGCAGCCGCGCATTGTGGTCGCAACTCAGGGTGCAGAGCCTTTTGCGGAAAATGGATACGCCGCTGTTGTGATTTTGGACCTAGCATCACACTCGATTTCCTTAACTGCCAGTGAGTCGTTGGCTCGCCGAGGGTTTTCAGCGGCCGTGAGGGCCAGGGTCGGCGCGCCAGTTGTGCTCACGGGCGATCCGGGAACCAGAGAAAACCAAGCCTTAGCCCGTTGGGATAGCCCATGGTTTGCTGAGCGTGAGTTGGTCGATCGCGCCCAGGCTCATTTGGCGCCTGCGGTTCGAGTGGCACTGCTGATCGGGGATCGTGATGCCGTAATGGACGTCGCCTCAAGTGCACAGGAAAAAGTTGAGGCGCGATTGTTAGGACCGATTGAAGGAGACGCTTCACAAGTTTTTCTCATGGTGCGTCGGTCGCAGGGCAGGGCTCTGACCGAGGTTTTGACTCACATTATGCGAACTCGATCGGCCGATCCGAAGTCTTCATTTGTGCGAATCCAGATCGATCCGCGTGATTTCTGACCCGGTAGGCCATGTCCTACACTCGTGGCATGGCGATTCAACCCATTAGAGTTTTTGGCGACCCGGTTTTGCGGACCCCCGCAGCAGAGGTTGTGGATTTTGATAAGGAATTACGCAAATTGGTGGCAGATCTCACCGACACTATGCAAGATGCGCCAGGCGTGGGACTGGCGGCACCTCAACTTGGCGTATCCCTTCGCGTATTTACCTACTGGGTTGAGGAAGAGCTGGGTCACGTTGTGAACCCGACTTTGGATCTCTCCGATGACACAGAACTAGGGGAGGAAGGGTGTTTGTCACTTCCGGGACTCTCATTTGATATTCCGCGCTCGCGAAGTCTCATCGCAAGGGGTTTCAATATGCATGGTGAACCAATCGAGTTGGTTGGCGCGGATCTCATGGCTCGGTGCGTCCAGCATGAAACGGACCACCTTGACGGAATCATTTTCATTGACCGCCTCGGACCAGAGGAGCGAAAAGAAGCCATGAAACAGATCCGGGCCAGTGAGTGGTTCGGGGACGACTTAGTCGTGAAAACAAGTCCGCACGCAATTTCGCACAAGTGGATGTAAATTGAAAT
Organism: uncultured Actinomycetes bacterium; assembly: GCA_905181745.1. Lineage (GTDB taxonomy): Bacteria > Actinomycetota > Actinomycetes > S36-B12 > S36-B12 > UBA4592. The sequence goes on from CAJIYV010000029.1 coordinate 1,445, forward strand.
TAGTTTTCGCTGGAACCCCCGATGTGGCGCAGCCAGCTCTGGAAACGTTGATTTCGTCTCAGCACGAAGTTCTGGCCATAATCACCCAACCTCCGGCCAGAGCCGGGAGGGGGCGCGAATTACAACCAAGTCCGGTACATGCGTTAGCCGAAAAATATGGCATCAAGGTCTTGTACCCGGACTCGATCCGCGAGATTGATGCGGTACTTCGTCACCTGCAACCTGATGCGATCCCTGTGGTGGCCTACGGCCAGCTGATCCCTGAGACCATGTTGGACATTCCCGCACATGGCTGGATCAACCTGCATTTCTCACTACTGCCGCAGTGGCGAGGCGCAGCTCCCGTTCAGCACTGCATTTGGCACGGTGACACAATTACGGGAGCTACAACATTCCGAATCGAACAAGGAATGGACAGCGGGCCGATCCTTGGCCATGTAACGCAATTGGTGGATCCGAAGGACACCAGTGGAGCGCTGCTTACTCGCCTTGCTGACACAGGATCACACTTATTGCGGCAAACCCTAGATGCTGTAGAAGCCGGAATGATTACACCGATTGCACAACACCACGATCAAGCGACTTATGCACCTAAGTTACAAAAGTCTGACTCCCGGATAGATTGGCAGCTGCCGGCGATCGAAATTGACCGTCGGATTCGTGCCATGACACCTAAACCGGGAGCGTGGACCACCATGGCGTTAAGTGAACACGAGATTTCGTTGTCAATCGGTCCCGTGTCCCCCAATCGTGATATTCAGCTTGATCCGGGAGCCGTTTTTTTGATCGACAAAGGCGTATTCGTGGGCAGCGCGACCTATGCCCTGGAACTGGATCACGTTAAACCACCGGGCAAGAAATTCATGTTGGCCACAGATTGGATTCGTGGATTGCGCGCGGATGAGGTGAAATTTCTCTAATGGAGGATGAAGCAAAGGAGCATCCTAATGGCGATCAGCCACGCATGGCAGCCCTGGAGTTGTTGCGTTTAGTGCGAGATGAAGGCGCCTACGCCAACCTAGCGCTTCCTCAGATGTTACGGAAATACAAGCTAAATGGGCGAGATGCTGCCTTTAGTGTTGAACTTGCCTACGGTGTCTTGCGCAATCAAATGCTCTACGACGCGATGGCACAGCAATGTTCATCTCGACCATTATCGAACACCGAGCCAGAAATCATTGACATCCTGCGGCTCGGAATCCACCAGATCTACGCAATGCGGGTACCCGACCACGCGGCGGTGGACACTTGCGCAGCCTTGGCTCGAGTGACGGCCAAGGGCAAAGAAACGGGGCACGTAAAGGCGCGCGTTGGTTTTGTCAATGCGGTCCTTCGCTGCGTCACTACGTCTGAGTTCGACGCCGAAACCTTGAGCCTAGGAATTCGTTACTCTCATCAAGACTGGATTGTGCAGGCCTTCGAGGAATCCTTGGTGCGTAATGGGCTTCCGTTACCCGACCTGGAAAGACTCTTGCAATCAAATAACACAGCCGCACATCCGGTCATCGCAGTGCGCGAAGGTGACCTGGAGATTGAGGGGACTATCTCTGGGCTTTGGAGTAAGCAGGCACGAATTCTCACTGATGTGATTCCGCTCGAGCTCGATCAGGTTCGCAATGGCAGCGCGATTGTTCAAGATGAAGGCAGTCAGCTAGTGGCACAGGCATTTTTATTGGCTGCGCCGACCGGCCCTGAAAGTGCGTGGCTGGATATGTGCGCGGGTCCGGGAGGAAAAGCTGCGCTGATTTCTGACTCAGTACCTCCTGGTGTCGAATTCATTGCGGTGGATCTACACACACACCGAGTGGAACTGATGAGCAAGATTATTGGGCCTTCAGCGACGTTACTGACCGGCGATGCGAGAGAGCGTCCTTGGGGTAATCGGTTCTTTGACCGGGTGCTGCTCGATGCCCCATGTTCGGGGTTGGGCGCATTGCGTCGCCGACCTGAGGCGCGCTGGCGCAAAACCAAGAAGCAAACACTCGAACTGACCGAGTTGCAAGAGGAATTACTATTCGCGGCCATCGATTCAACGCGAGTGGGCGGGATCATCGCCTATGTCACGTGCTCGCCCTACTTGGAGGAAACGTGGGCTGTTGTGGAGAGTGTTCTTCACGCGCGAGCCAATGTTCAACTCGAAGACGCAAGATCACTGTTCCCGGGAGTGAGTAATCTAGGAGAAGGACCATGTGTTCAGCTCTGGCCACATGTTCATGCCACAGATGCCATGTTTTTTGCCCTGTTACGCCGGGTGTAGTTCAGTGCAGATAGTCTGAGATCGTGTTGATTTCGCCGAGTGTTCTCAATAGCAATCTGGGACGGCTGAGTGAGGAAATCTCAAAAGTGGAGGGTGTGGCTGACCTTATTCACCTTGATGTCATGGACAACCACTTTGTACCAAACCTTTCATTTGGACTTCCCGTGGTTGCCGGCGTGATTGCCCACACATCACTCCCCGTCGATGTTCATCTTATGATCGACGATCCAGATCGGTGGGCACCGGCGTATGGCGACGCGGGCGCCTATTCGGTCACTTTTCACATTGAGGCAGCTAAAGATCCTGTGACGCTGAGCAAGAATATTAGTGCTACGGGGGCAAGAGTTGCTGCCGCATTGAAACCTGGCACTGACCTTGATTCACTTGATGGATTGCTTGAACACCTTGACATGATTTTGATCATGACGGTGGAACCCGGATTCGGCGGTCAGGCATTTTTGTACGACATGATGCCCAAGATAGCTCGTGCGAGAGAATTAAGCGGCGCTCACATGTGGATCGAGGTTGACGGTGGCGTCTCCCAAAATACCATCAAGGATTGTAAGGAAGCTGGCGCCAATGTTTTCGTTGCAGGGTCGTGTGTCTACTCCAACCCTGATCCGGCTCAAGTCGTGCGCGATCTCAAAGCGCTGGTGGAGTAATAGTTGACATTCGACCCGCAGTTCATTTCGCAAGCAATTGAATTTGCGCAGCTCGGGCCGTATTCATCCAATCCACGCGTTGGAGCTGTATGCGTGAAAGACGGAATCGTGGTTGGTACGGGCGTCCACCGTGGTGCGGGTACTGCCCATGCCGAGGTTGAAGCGCTGGCAACTGCTGGTGCAGGAACTCATGAGGCGGATCTTTATGTTTCTCTAGAGCCGTGTTCACACTTTGGTCGCACTCCTGCGTGTACCCAATTAATTATCGACGCCGGAATTGCCCGGGTATTTTACGCACAAGATGATCCGACGAGCGAGGCTGGCGGTGGAGCTGGTGTGCTCAGGAACGCGGGGCTCGAAGTCGTAGGCGGGTTCGATTCGGCGCTTTCGTTTGCATTAAACCGCGAATGGAACCATCGGATAGTCACTGGCATGCCTTTCGTGACATGGAAGTTTGCGCAGAGCCTTGATGGGCGAGTTGCCGCGGCAATTGGTCAACGCACCAAGATCAGCGGAATACAGTCACGGGGTTTCGTCCATGAACTGCGTGCGCGGGTCGGCGCGATTATGGTGGGGACACAAACGTTTCTGGTAGATTCCCCGAGTCTTGTTGCCCGTGAGGTTGACGGTTCTCTGAAAACGAACCAGCCACTGCGGGTGGTTATGGGCATGCGCAACGTCGCCCCGAAGGAGTTTCTGCACTTGGCAACTCGAGATCCCGAGGTTGCCCTCGCTGACTTAGCGAAGCGGGGTGTCAATCATCTCTTGTTAGAAGGGGGGCCGACTTTGGCAGCCGCATTTGTTGAATCGGGCTGGATAAATGAAGTGATCAGCATCACGGCGCCGGTTACGCTTGGAGCAGGACCGCGGGCGTTGGCCACAAATTCGCCATTATTGGGCCGTGTGAAAATCACCTCAACTTTTGCTTTAGGAGATGACCTCATCCAGATCGGAGAACTGGGATAGGCACTAGAGTTGGACCATGTTCACCGGCATTGTTGAAACCACGGGCTCGGTGAGCGCAATAAGCGCCGGTTCAGATTCTGCTCACATGACCTTCTTGGCGCGCGGTGTGTTAGAAGACGCGAAAGTTGGAGCCTCAATTGCAGTCAACGGAGTGTGCCTAACCGTTACCGAATTTGATGAGGAAAGTTTTTCAGCCGACCTCATGAACGAAACACTCATGCGCAGTGCGATGGGGGAGTTGAACATTGGCGATTCGGTGAATATTGAACGGGCAATGCCACTCACGGGTCGCATGGGCGGCCACATCGTGCAGGGGCACGTTGATGCCGTCGCAGTCGTGCGATCGATTGAGCCCAGTGAAGACTGGATAATTATTTCATTTGACCTATCACCCGAGATCGCGCGTTACGTCGTTGAAAAGGGTTCAATAACGGTCAGCGGGGTTTCTTTAACGGTGGTCGCAGTGACGGAGCCTACCGCGAAACACCAGTGGTTTAGTGTCTCGCTAATTCCCACTACCTTGAAAGATACAACGTTGAGGAAACTTGAAGTAGGTAGCCGAGTTAATCTTGAGGTCGACGCAATTGCTAAATACGTTGAACGCATTCTCGCATTCGCACCACCGAAGGAGAACACATGAGTGGCGGAAGTGCTCCACACTTGAACCTAAAGGCGGAAGGTCTTCGCGCCTGCATAATCGCCGCGCAATGGCATGAAGTCGTTATGGGTGGCTTAATCGGCGGTGCCACTCGGGCTTGTGATCAAGCCGGCTCCACGCATGAACTAATCCGGGTCCCGGGCGCATTCGAGTTACCGCTGGCGGCTCAATTTGCGGCTCGAAGCGGTAGATTTGATGCGTTGATTGCTCTCGGAGTGGTGATTCGCGGCGGCACTCCACATTTTGAATATGTCTGCAGTGTGGCGACGCAGGGTTTGCTCCGAGTGGGTCTTGATACCCAGATGCCGATTGGGTTTGGCTTACTGACCGTTGATAGTGAGCAGGAAGCGCTTGACCGAGCCGGTTTTGCAAACTCACCGCAAGACAAGGGATCCGAGGCGGTAGAGGCCGCCCTTGCCATGGCCTTGTTGGCGCGGGACACGTTCACACTAGCGGGAAGTTCAACAGCAACCGAGTTTCGGTAGACTGCGCAAGTGACTGAGACGCCTTCGACGAAGACTTTTGAAGATCTTTATCTGGAGTTGTCTCACAAGCTCGCTGCAGGCGATATCAATTCTGCATCAGTTCGTCTCGTTCAGGCGGGCACGCATGCGATTGGGAAGAAAATCGTTGAGGAGGCGGCCGAAGTATGGATGGCAGCCGAATACGAAGGCAAAGAAGCGTTGGCACTAGAAATTTCACAATTGATTTATCATCTTGAAATACTCATGCACGCACATGAATTAAGCGTTCAAGATATTTACAAGAATCTATAGACCCATTTTCCGAACCGAAAGGGCACACCATGTTGCGGGTTGCAATTCCCAATAAGGGGCAATTGGCCCAGCCGGCTGCGCAACTTCTTAAGGAAGCCGGCTACCTTGCCTCACTCAATGCGAGGTCTTTAACCCTTGTCGACTCAACGAACGACGTTGAGTTCTTCTTTCTTCGACCAAAAGACGTCGCGATTTATGTGGGTGCGGGAACCATTGACTTGGGAATAACTGGCAGAGACATGTTGCTCGATAGTGGGGCGCCGGCGCTGGAAATAATGCAGCTTGGCTTTGCCCCATCGACGTTTCGATTGGCTGTCCCCAAGGGTTCTATGAGTTCACGTGAAGAGCTCAATGGCAAGAGGATCGCCACTTCCTATGAAGGCCTTCTGCTTGCCTGGCTAGAACGGTTTCAGATCTCAGCGCAAATCGTTCGCCTTGATGGCGCAGTCGAAAACGCGGTAGCACTCGGCGTCGCCGATGCCGTAGCAGACGTCGTTGCAACCGGAGCCACCTTGCGTGCGGCCGGACTGGAAGTTTTGGGGGATCCGATTTTAGAATCGGAGGCAATTGTGATTCGACCCGAAAACTCCGAAAAAACGCAGGCGCAAGATACCTTTGAGAGACGGCTGCACAGTGTGAATGTCGCGAGATCATACGTATTGGTTGATTTCGATGTGCCTAATGAACGATTGTCCCAGGCGTGTGAGATCACCCCAGGTATTGAATCACCAACAATTTCTGCGCTGCAAGATCCAGCGTGGTCTGCAGTACGTGCAATGGTGCTCAGCATCGATGTGCATCGCATTATGGATGAACTATTTGCATTAGGGGCAAAGGGGATCCTAGTAACCGACATTCAGGCGTGCAGGCTTTAGTCGACGTGTACATTTCGACGGAGTGGCAATACCGTTAGTAATTGCAGCACAGAAATGCCGGCCAAGATCGTGAAAACCATTGACCATGAATCAAAATAGTCAAGGAGCACTCCGGCAATTAACGGGCCGGCAGCGGCGACCGTGTAGGTAATAAAGAACGTCATCGCGGAGAGTCGAGCAGCACTGGCTGAATCCTTGCTGTACTCGCTGATCAACCCGAGGGCCATTGCGAATGTGCCGCTCAGGAAAAAACCGAGAATCAAGAGAGCCAGCCAAGGCAAGAAGTCGGGCAGCCAAGCTATTGAGATGAGCGCAATTGAAGTTGCCACGATGGCGACGGTGAATAATGTCCGACGATGTCTTATCCGCACGGCTAATGCGACGAGCACAAAACCGGCCACAACCTGAGCACTGGTGAATAGACCAAAGAGCCATCCAGCATTCTCTTGGGTCCAGCCACGAGCTTGGTAGGAAGGCGCAATCCATGCGAGTGAACTGTAAAAGATGATTGAATTGAGGGCCATGCTCAGTGCCAACGCCCATGCGATTTTGTTTCGCCATGGCAATTCTCGGATCCGCACTATTGCTGAGGGCCGATCATGGGCGGGGGAGTTGCGTTCGGTGTAAGTCCAGGCCGCTAGCGCTATGAGCGCCGGGATCGCCCAGAACGCCAGTGCGAGAGACCATGATCCAAGCCATTGCGCAATGGGCACGGTGAGCGCCCCACCCAGGGCGGCCCCGACCATGAGTGCGGCGATCCAGGTCGATGTTGCCGTACCGAGGGCGTGGGGGAGCTGCTCCCTTACGATTCCGGGGATTAGCCCGGCGGCAAATGCGATACCGACTCCGGCGAGAAAAGCCGAGAGAAAAAGCAATGCGGGTACTGCTTCTATCGCTCGGAGTAAAGTTGCGGCGCTTAAGGAGACCAGGGCCAAGATTACTAGGTGCTTGCGACCAAAGCGCATGGCCAACGCGGGAACGGTGAGTGCGAAAATTCCCATACATAATACTGGGATTGTTGTGAGGACTCCTATTGTTGCGGAGCTCCAACCAGTAGTTGCGACAATGTCACTGGTAAGAGTGGGAAGGCTCGATAGGACGGGGCGCAGGTTCACGGCAACCAGGGCGACAGCGGTAAGCACCATCCACGACGGTGGCGCTTTTGCGGTTCCGGTCTGATTGTTTAATGCAGATGTCACGCACGTATTCTCCAGTGCGTACAGTATTGATATGCACGAGCATGCCAAAAGAGGCGAAAGTGATCGTGGGCATGGGGCGAAGCTTGGGGACTTCCAGTCCCAGTGGTCACAAGACCTTGGTGAGGCGGATCCCACGCTTCAGGTAGCGCTATTAAATGGAGAAATTCGTCCATTGTTGACAGCGCTCTCTTCTTCGCGACTTTTTATCGCACTTGTTGCCGAAATGGCCGGGGAGCCAAGTTCAGGGGATAAGAGCTCAGAAATGAGCGTGGCATGCTTAAGGGCAACCGATGGCCGGTTGGGACTTTTGGGTTTCACGGGTCTTGATTCGTTGGCAGAATGGAATCCGAGGGCGAGGCCGGTACCCATTTCTGCCCCCGACGCCGCCGAAGCGGCACTTGATGAAAATGCTCAGGCGCTTATCCTTGATCTTGCGGGCCCATGTGCAACGACTTTGACGTTACCGGACGTAGTCGCGCTATCCGGCCGAGATCAACGAGAAAGGGCAGTTCACCTCTTACACGGGCTTCTTGGAGAAATGTCTGACCTAGTTACTTTCTCTCAACGACCGGATTCAGTGTTACAACTTGATGTGCCAGATTCTATGTTGGAGCGTGTACAAGAAATTGTTCGGACGAATTCTGCTCTACACAGTTTCGTGCCGGCAGGAATTGCGATGCACGCGCGGGCGAGGGAGGCCAGGTGAACAGGCTGAATACAGCTTCGACGGCTATTACCTTGGAAATGTCTAGGCCTGCGGAATTTCCCTAGTTCGCACCTGTTACTCTGAGGATTCTCGGATTTGGGGTGAAACTCAGGTCCTGCAAGCGGAGCATCGGTTCCCACCAGAAGGCAAGACCGTTTGTGCATGAATGTGCACACAGGAGCACGTCTGTCTGGTTAAGGCATTAGCCCTTCGGGGCGTCATGCTTCAGGGTGTCCTCACCCTGCCGGTTCCTCCGTGCGCGCTGCGCCGGAGGTTTTTTGGTGCGGGGGATCAGCACAGTCGATTTATTGTCAACTGATAGGAGGCGCCATCAGCGTCGAACCAAGGATCAACGACCGGATCCGTGTCCCTGAGGTGCGCCTTGTAGGACCCGCGGGCGAGCAGGTAGGGATTGTCAAGATTGAAGATGCTCTCCGTCTTGCAATTGAGGCAGATCTGGACCTT
>CAJIYV010000030.1 GCA_905181745.1 uncultured Actinomycetes bacterium
ATCAATTTTGGACAGTGCATATGTTCGCGCCGCTAACACTTGCGCTTGCAATGCCGCGTCGGGCCATGAATTGGAAACTTCGGCAACGCCATAGAGGTATTCGTCGTGCAATCGCAACCGATTAACTGCATTTAGTTTCACGATACCGCTCGCGGTAATCGGGGTCACTTCGATGTAGCCATAGCGGAAGCGACTACCCGTCGTAGAGAGACCTCTGCCCTTATTGGTGACATGGACGAGCGTTGCCCCCACCGGCCTTGCCGTTGCTGATGGCCCCACGCCAACGACAGCTCTCACTCCACCGGAAATTTTGACGACTTCGACTTGCCCGCTTGTGTCACGAAATTGGAATATATCCGCGGGGCTTCCTTGGACAATTGCTCCGCCAACGGAAACTTCAAGTGCCCCACCACTGGGATCGAGTGCTTCACTCTGCATATCAACGCGTGATTTTTGGTATTCAACGTTAACGGAGATTTCCATATCGTCTTGCACCGGAATTACTTGGGTGCCTTGGTAGTAGTAGTTAACAATCGATGTGGCATCCATGCCGGCATTTGCCATCGCACGCGCGCCCCACTGGGACAAGCCAACGCCGTGACCGTATCCAGAACCGGTGAGGCTGAAGGCTTCTGGTGGGGCACAAGGGTCCGCCGGTGACTCTGCCGTTGCCAAGACCCGGGCCTGCCCAGTCCACGGATACAACGTTTCTCCGTTGCCCGTTGAATTCATGGTTACCGTGTACGTGCCCGGCGGGACGGGTACGCCCGCATCATCTTTCTTGTCCCAATCAATACCGAGTTGTCCAGGTTCGCCTTGGCCACCAGCGAGACTGCGAACTACGTCACCACATTGAGATCGAATAGACAAATTCCATGCCAATGGCGCATTCGTTGCCGCCGTGATGCGTACCGGCAGTCCCTCGCCCCAATCAGCGGGCATAGCAGTTGGGTTAATCATGCTGGCCCCCATTTTTGCTCCAGCTGCTGCCCGGATTGCCGGCAATTGCGCCTCTAAGTGTCTACCAGGACACAACGTCGCGCCAATGCCACCGTGGGTACCAACAACTAATGCGGTCGCCGATTGTCCGGGTTCGTACTGTGACGTTCCGGCGCTCGAATCAGACACGAGCGATATTTGACCATTGGGATCACGGTGGTTCATGGACAATTTCCAAGCGAGCAAAGAAGAGACGGAGTCGATCATGCTCGCCATTTCTGGGTCATTGGGCTTAAAAGTCTGAAAGTTTCCCAGGGCCGAAACCCCAAAAGTTTGGTCATTAAAACCAGCGGTGTGCCCGCCGACCACCGCCTGATCCATGCCGCCAGCGCGTCCTTCATAGAGTCGACCGAACCGATCCACAATGAAGTTGTAGGCCATATCAGAGTAACGCAGACCCTTTGTGAAATACGTGTATAAGTTACGCATTTGGGCGGGTGCTTCCTCAGGTGAATAATTACTTTTGCTCGCTGTGTGGTGAATGAACGCTGCCTTGATGGTAGGGGCAAACCTTGGGCCACTACGACGCAGACTTTCGTCTGCTCCCCATTCCGAACGAGTGATGATCGCCGGCATGGGCGCGCTGATCGTACTCGCGGCGACCGTGCTCAATGGCCCAGAATCTGATCCGTCCACATCAGGATCAGGAATTGACGCATCAGATTTAACCGTTGGCGAATCAAGCAGAATCATTAATGGTTGAGTCACTTCGACTCCATCGGGTGTATCAATGCGGACTTCCACACTTGTTGCCAAATTGGTCAGTAGCGGCTCAGTGCCGAAGCGCATATTGCGTGCTTCTTCCCCGTCGGGCTGATCCATTTGAATGTCAACTGGCGTCCACGAAGTCCAACCTGACTCTTCCTCCACCCGAACCAACACGCGGGCGCCCTCTGCGAAGGGTTCAGCAGATGTGATCCCGACCAAGGTGAAAGGCTTCGTATTTGCACTACGGGTCGCAAGTACTGGCTCGAGGTTGGTGAGTTGATCAACCTGCTCAGCATGCGGCTCGGAAGTTGTGGGAGCCAGGGGCAAAAATTCTACGTCGTGGGATCGCCCCTCGTGCGAATGATCTAGGTCCTCTTTAAAGGAAGCCAAGACGGCTGATTGTGATTGCGCCACAATCGATTGATCCACCCCCACGAGGTCGATCTGCTGCTCAACGAGGGGCGGAGCTGCGACTGTCTCTGGGCCTTTGCCCACCAAAAACTGGGTATTTGGGCGAGATGGTGGTCCTGCTTGGCTCGAACCGAAAACTGGCAGAATCAGACTGATCGCGAGCACGGTGGTCACGACTAGACCGCCGCGAGCTGCCGTTTTGCCACCCTTTCGATAAAACAACCGCACAAACCCTTCAATATTATGGTCAAATTTCACTCTGGCCACACAAGTCCCATAAGTAATGTCTCATTAGTGTCACACACGCATCCCTTCCGACCAAACTCCCGGCCGCCACGACAGGGCGCGTGTTGCCCTGCGCCCGACCTCGTACCGGGCCAGGTAAAGGGCAAATACGACATATGGCAGGCAGATCACCACTACTGAGGGCATGCGCTCTCTGTTGAGCACGAAGAACTATCCAAGACGTGTACTCAATGACTTGTATTCAATAACGTGTATCACACGAAATGACACGGAGTCAGCATGTGAGTGGGGGCGCCTCACGAAAGGTAGTCCGCATTGACTGATCCATGGCGCTGTCTCCTC
>CAJIYV010000031.1 GCA_905181745.1 uncultured Actinomycetes bacterium
CCCATCGCCCACTATTTTTTCAACCTGGTTTGCCTGCAATTGGGCGAAACGTTCTAATGAATCCTTAAGCACCCTTGTCTTCAGAGCGCGTTGATGCGCGTAGTCGACGTATTGAAAATCACAACCCCCGCATTGGGCACTCGCAGCGCAACTTGGATTAACCCGATTTTCAGACGCCTCCAAAATCACTTTAGCGACTCCAAAATAAACTTTCTGCCTCTTGTGAGTGATTCGGATTTTTGCGCGTTCGCCGGTCATGGCGCCACGGACGAAAACAACACAACCCTCGACGTGGGTGACAAAGTGACCACCGTGGGCTATTTTTCCAATCTCGGCAGTGTATAAATCACCGACATTCAGGGCTGGCTTAGAACTCATTTTCGACACTGTTTTCACTTGACTCAAGCTGCCAAGGCACGCTAATCACCATTACTGAATTGGAGAACAGCAATCGACCCTTAAGTCGCAGCGCCGATTGGTTATGCAAAATCTGCTCCCACCAATGCCCCACCACATATTCGGGTATAAAGACGGCGATCAAGTCGTTCGGAGATTCCGTGCGAAGTTCCTTGACATAGTCAATAATCGGTCGAGTAATTTCGCGGTAAGGCGAATCTAATATTCGCAAAGTTACTGGGATATCGCGACGGACCCAATCCTCATGCAATTGTTGCGTCTCGGCATCATTGACGTTCACGGTGACGGCCTCAATTACCGTGGGCCGAGTAGCGCGAGCATATGCAATTGCACGGAGTGTTGGTTTGTGAATTTTGGACACCAACACGAGCGCGTGCACACGAGCCGGCAGCATCACATGATCAGTTTCTAAAGTGGACGACTCCCTGCGCACCTTTTCGTAGTGCCGATTTATTCGCAGCATGCCATAAAAAATTATGGGCAACGCTACTACTACCACCCAAGCACCGCTCGTGAACTTGGTGAGCACCACGATCACCAACACGACACCAGTCATAATGAATCCGATTGCATTCACTACTCGTGAACGAAGACAGCGGTGACGCTCTCTGTGATCAATTTCCGTTTTCAGAACCTTGCCCCAATGTCGGATCATCCCAAATTGACTCAATGCAAATGCGATGAAAACGCCGATAATGTACAACTGAATCAATCGTGTGACATCAGCCTGAAATGCAATAATGAGCAGCATTGCCAATCCAGCAAGCGCTAAAATTCCATTGCTGAACGCGAGACGATCACCGCGCGTGTGAAGTTGTCGAGGGAGGTAGCCGTCTCGCGCGAGGATTGAGCCCATGACGGGAAAGCCAATAAATGCGCTATTCGCAGCCAATACCAAGATCAGTGCGGTGACGAGTGAGATGAATAGGACCGCCCATCCGGCGTTATCAAACACCGCTGCTGCCACTTGCACAATCACCGTCTTTTGACTTTCCCCAATTGGGAGTCCGACTAAGTCAGCATCGACTTGGGTGACCCGCACGCCGGTTCTCATTGCCAGCCAGGTGATTCCGCTAAACATCAACATGCTGATTAACCCCAACATGAGAAGGGTTTTTGCGGCATTTCTAGATTTCGGTTCCTTAAAAGCGGGAACCCCACTTGAGACCGCCTCAATCCCAGTTAAGGCTGTTGTGCCCGAGCTGAATGAACGAGCGATCAGAAAAATTAAAGCGAAACCGGTCAAGGTACCTTCATTTGAGATCTCCCAGTCGGCGCTCTCCGCCAACATGGGCTCCCCATTGATGACTTTGAACATCGCGACCCCGATCATGACAAAAATCGAGGAGATAAACAGGTACGCAGGAATCGCAAACATGCCCCCTGCGTTTCTCGCTCCTCGCAAATTCAATAATGTGATAACCACGACGAAACCAACGGCAAACCACACGGCGTGTTGTCCGACAAAGCCAATCGTCGAACCCAAGTTTGCAACAGCCGCAGAAACGGACACAGCAACGGTGAGTACATAGTCGATGAGCAGCGCACTACCTACGAACGCCCCCCACTGCGGGCCTAAGTTCGCCGAAACAACATCGTAATCTCCGCCCCCATCCGGATAGGCCCGAACATTCTGCCGATAGGACGCGATCACGACGAAATAAACGAGGACGACACATGCGGCGATCCAGGGTCCAAAGGCGAACAGAGATGCGCCACCCAATGAGAGCACAAGCAAGATTTCCTGAGTGGCATATGCGTTAGACGACAGTGCATCACTAGCAAAAACCGGGAGGGCGATCCGTTTCGGAAGCAGGGTCTGGGAGAGCCGCTCGCTGCGTAGAGCCCGGCCTAATACGATTCTTTTCAGACCATTCGCGACCGACACGATTCCCCATCGTAGACCTGTCATAGATTGCCCTGCATAGCCACGGCCCCAGCGTGTACCGTGTGCTCGTGCATATTGTGATTCTGGGCTGTGGTCGCGTGGGCTCTTTGCTTGCCGCCTGGCTCGACGAGGGGGGCCATTCGGTAGCTGTTGTGGATCAAGAACCATCGGCTTTTCGCAAGTTGGGTCCCGATTTTACCGGGATCACAGTGAAAGGCGTGGGCTTTGATCGAGAGACCCTCGAGTCGGCTGGCATAACCCGCGCTCATGCGTTCGCGGCCGTCAGCAGTGGTGATAACAGCAACATCCTCGCTGCTCGAGTCGCGCGCGAAACATACGGGGTGGAGCATGTGATCGCTCGAATCTACGACCCCAAACGTGCTGCCGTCTACCAACGGCTTGGAATCCCCACCGTGGCGACAGTCACGTGGACGGCCACGCAAATAATGAAAGCGCTGCTTCCCACCGGTGCCAGCGAAGAATTCACCGATCCGACCGGCACCATGACCTTGGCCGAGGTCCCGCTGGATCAGCAATGGTATGGGCGCAACGCCACCGAACTTGAACGCCAGACAGGTGCGCGGATTGCCTTCGTCACTCGGTATGAGGCAGCGGTGTTGCCAGGTCCGGAATTTGTTCTCCAGGAGGGCGACTACGTGCACCTACTATTTCCACCCGCAGATCGCGAGCGGATCGAAGGCATCGCGCTGTTCCGCGAGAAGGGCAATTCATGAGAGTCGCGATTGCAGGTGCCGGCAAAGTGGGTCGGGCTATCGCTCGTGAGCTGCTGCAGAATGGACACGAAATTCTGCTGCTTGACCGCGATGCCGCTTTGGCCAAACCAGGAATTGTCGAAGGCGCAGAAACCCTCATGGCTGACGCCTGTGAAATTACCGCCTTAGAAGAGGCGCGGCTCTCGCAATGCGACGTTGTCGTAGCAGCAACGGGAGATGACAAAGTCAATTTGGTGGTTTCCCTGCTCGCCAAAACGGAATTTGGAGTGTCACGAGTAGTCGCCCGCGTCAACCACCCTAAGAACGAGTGGATGTTTGACGACTCCTGGGGTGTCGACGTGGCTGTCTCGACCCCGCGCATGCTCTCCGCGTTGGTCGAAGAGGCCGTATCCGTCGGTGACCTGGTTCGTCTATTTTCATTCCGTCAGGGAGAAGCCGATTTGGTGGAAATCACCTTGGCTTCTGACTCCCCTGTAGCCGGGCAACGAGTTGGCGAGCAGAACTGGCCCGAAGACACCGCACTCGTTGCAATTGTCCGAGGCAACCACGTAATTGTGCCGAGTTCTGACGACTCACTTGAAGTGAGCGACGAACTAATATTTGTTGCAGCCGCTCACCAAGAGAACACGTTGCAAGAAATGCTTGGTCATTCCTGAGCTTTGCTTGCTTCCAAACTATTGTGAACAGGTTGCAGCAGTCGATATGTGAAATAGGCGCTGGCCAAAAATAGTGGCCAGCCCATTACTACTTTCATTACTCCCAATGCTCCGATCGCCCCCGCCAAATACAGCGGAAGCTGAACCGCGAGACGCAAAAAGAACATCCCGACCCAGATCCACGTAGCCGCCGCGGCGGCCCGCCTGTATTGCGTTACCGTTCGCCATTTCGTGCCCGTTCCTGTGAAAAAGCCAAGGAACACTCCAAATAGCGGCCACCGAACGAGGATCGAAATCAGAAATGCGCTGCCATAGGCGGCGTTGGTCAGCAGTCCCGGCAGAAAGAAGTTCTCAGCTTTCCCTGTCATGGCCGAAAAACCTGCGGCAATGCCAACTCCAATTAAACCGGCAATAACTTGCTGCAATGAGTCCTTACGAATAATGCGATACACCGCGATCGTCACACCCACTATTAACGCTGCCCCGAGTGCGACCTGTAAATTATCTGATCGCAGCAAGTACACAATTACGAACACCAATGTCGGAGCGCCACTGTCAAAGAGCCCACGCCACCCGCCGATTGCACGATCAAGCATGATCCGTTCAGCACGAATGTCCTCAATGCTCTCGTGTTCCAAGCCGGGCTCTAAGTCCTCGCCACTCTGCTCTGGTTCACTCATCTGGATAAGGGCCTCAATTCGTATCGGGGATTATAGATAGTCGGGCGTTCGCTATTGCAGGTTAATCGCCCGCGCACTGTCATAGTGCGCCCGGCAACTATCCCAGGGATAGATCTGCGACCCATCCACACGACGGCAACGACGCCGGAGCCGTCGTAGAGTTCAATTTCTAGTGCCGGGTTTTTGATCGTCGGTGCAATGCTCACACTGCGGACAGTTCCGACGACTTCGATGTGAGCACCAGGCTGGCACTGATCAATTTGTTGGGACTGCGCGTCGCCGAAGGCCCCAAATGTTTCCTGTAATTCACGAGACTCAAGCTCCGTCGTGGAAGCAGTAAACCTGCGGTATGCCTTCGCAATAACATTCATCTAAATTAACGAATCTCTGTTATTTCGGGGCCACGAACGAAGGGATTTATAC
>CAJIYV010000032.1 GCA_905181745.1 uncultured Actinomycetes bacterium
AAAATAGCGGATCAAACCTTGATGCTCAGCGATAATTTCACTCTTAAGTTCATCGGACCGGGCCGCTGTCACATCGGGTGATCTCAATTCGCGAATCAGTTCATTAACTGCCCCCGCGGTGAGCATGGCTACATTGTGCCTTCGACACTGAGGTCAACATGTACCTCGCCATTTTCCAAGAAAATCTCTAGTGTGCTGGTAATCGAAGAGATGATCACCCAGGCATATCCGAGTGTTTCCGGCAAATCAGGAAGGTGAGAAAGCGAGCAGCGTGTTCTTGCGTGCAGGTGGAGCACTCCCGGATCTGCCGCCCATTCGAAATTAAGTGGGGCGCCCGGTTCAGCAAATTTCATCAAAATATTTGCAGCTTCGTCACTAGCCAGTTGCCCTTCATCGAGGGCGTCAAGGAGCAAATCGGCTTTGGCCCCCACCACCATGGCAATTTGCCGAATTACTCTGAGGTATTCGGGCGCATTGGGAACGCATGCCGATACGTCGGTCACGATCGAGGCTCTTTCCCTGCCAGTTCATTGAGTGCATCGCCGAAAACGCGGTAGGGAATCCATTCGGTCAGTGCTTTTGCCCCTAAATGGCCATAGACATTGCGAGCACTCTCATTCCAATCGAGCACCCACCATTCAAAACGCGGGTATCCATTATCCACGCAAATTTGTGCCAAGTGGGATAGCAGGTGTGCCCCTATTCCCTGTCCACGGAAGGCAGGTCTGACGTAGAGGTCCTCCAGGTAGAGGCCATGCTTTCCGAGCCAGGTGGAAAAATTCTTGAAATATAGGGCAAATCCAGCAGTTACACCATCGACCTCGGCAATCACTGCGAATACTGACGGGCTGTTGCCAAAGAGTGCAGCTTCGAAATCAGCGACAGTCGCGATGGCCTCTCCTCGGGCGTGTTCAAACTCGGCGAGTTCACCAACCATGTCAAGGATTTCCGGTACATCTGGATTACTCGCCGGCCGGATCGAAATTTGTGGCATCATGCCCTTCTTGTTGTTGACCGAGGAAATGCGACTGTGGGCGCCACTATTGAGGTTGGTCCGGGATCATTGAACTCAATCTAAACCGAAAGCGTGAAGTTGGCATGAAAACCGTAAGGAAACTTCTATTGAACGAGCTGCCCATGATCACGTGGCACCGTTGAATCTGCATCCACATGCAAGTTGCCCATAGATTTCTCAAGGAAAACCCACGGGCAACTGATTACAAATTGCGTGTTTACTAGGCCTTCTTGGTCTCCCAGAAGATTTCAGAAATTTCATCGATCTTAGCGAGGAGCTGATCCGCTACCGCAACGTCGACAGTGCCCTTGGTTCCGCCGGCACCGGCAAGCTTGGTTGCCTGGTTAAACAATTCGTTGAGCTTGGGGTATTTCTCAAAGTGCGGTGGCTTGAAGTAATCGGTCCACAGAACCCAAAGGTGCTCCTTGACCAAGTGCGAGCGCTGTTCTTTGACGAGGAGGGCGCGCGCCTTGAAGTCCATATCGTCTGTTGCGTTGTGCTTTTCCATGCACACTTTGACCGACTCAGCCTCTAGTCGAGCCTGTGCGGGGTCATAGACGCCGCAGGGAAGATCACAGTGGGCGTATGCGGATATTTGAGGAATGAATTTTTTAATTATCAGGGATCCGAAATGCTTATGCACTTTTGCTCCTATCGTGTGGGTGAAGTGGGATCGGTACTTATTGAATAAGCCAACTCTAGCCCCGATAATTTTTCGCGCAAGACGCAGCAGGCTAATCTATGGTCATGGGGCTTATGGCGCGATGGGTACCAATTTTTCGGGTGAAGGTAATCGGTGCGTCAATGCTACCCACACTGGGAAATGGCGAAATTCATCTTGCGGTCAGGGGTCGTATTTTTGCCAGACGCGGCGCCATCGCCGTTTTTGCGCATCCTCAGCGGCCGGGCTTAACGCAAATCAAGCGTCTTGTGGGCAAGTCGGACGGCAGGTGGTGGGTGGAAGGGGATAACGCGGAAGCGAGTACGGACTCGCGAGACTTCGGCGGGATTGATCCCGCCTTAATCCAAGGAATCCTGTTGCGGAAGTAGCCAAGGTCAATCCTCGTCATGGTCATCGAGACGGGCGAGCCAGGTCGCCACTCGATCAATCGCATTCTCGAATTCAGGATTGAGATTTACGAATTCTGTGAAACGTTCGGCGAGCCACTCAAAAGATACTTCTTCTTCTCCACGTCGACGAGCGAGTTCCTCGGCGCCACGATCTGTGTCATACATGCGCAATTACCAATCGACTAATTGAATGCTGATTCGATGAGAGATTCCTGCTCTTCTACGTGGCGTTGATGGGTGCCCACTGCAGGAGTTGAAGACGCTGGACGCGAAACACAGGAGATGCCTCGGTCAATGAGGCCTGGAATGTTCATTGCAACGAAACTCCAGGCACCCTGATTTGCCGGCTCCTCTTGGACCCAGCGCAAATCGGCATCGGGGTATTGCCTCGCCATACCGGGCAAGCTGACTCCGGGGAGAGGATAGATTCGCTCAAGTCGCACGATTGCGGTATCGGTGATGTTGTGTGCTAGCCGGTACGCGAGTAAATCGAAGTACACCTTGCCCGAACAGATAAGTACTTTTGTGACACCGGCTCCCGTGAATTCTGTATCCGGGAGGAAAGGGTGAAAAACTCCGGTTGTGAAATCCTCGACGGGGGAGACCGACGCCTTTGACCTCAAAAGTGATTTCGGCGTGAACACAATGAGCGGGCGTGAAAGCCTTCCAAGGACTTGCCAGCGGAGGAGATGAAAGTAGGAAGCTGGCGTGCTGGGAACTGCAATGGACATATTGTCTTGTGCGCAGAGCTGAAGAAAGCGCTCAATGCGACCACTGCTGTGATCTGGTCCCTGGCCTTCTTGTCCATGTGGCAGCAACAGCGTGACAGATGATCGTTGCCCCCATTTTTGTTCACCCGAAGAAATGAACTCGTCGATAATTGATTGGGCGCCATTCACAAAATCTCCGAACTGAGCTTCCCACATGACGAGTGCATCGGGGCGGGCGACGGAGTAACCGTACTCGAAACCTAATGCAGCGAACTCACTTAACGAAGAGTCATACACATAAAGTTTTCCACCGTCGCGATAGCATTTTTTTAGGGGCTTGTATTGCCAACCGGTCTCTTTATCGACAATCACCATGTGTCGGTGACCGAATGTTCCGCGGCGAGAATCCTGTCCGGCGAGGCGAACTGTTCGACCTTCCATGAGTAAGGAGCCAACAGCCAGGGCTTCTCCCATGCCCCAGTCAATTGTGTTATCAGCGACCATTTGGGCGCGACGTTGTAGTTGGGGGGCAAGTCGCGGATGGACATTAAAACCTTCAGGCATTATTAATTGAGACTCAATGACCGTGTCAATTTGTGCTTGCGTGATCGATGTATCTACATCTTGTGATGGTGTTTGAGGAACGAGGTTAAGTTGCCCGGATTCAATAATGGCCTTTGCACGCTGGCTGAATTCAGTCTCAGATTCATCTATGCGTGTCTCTTGGAACACCATTTCGAGTTGTTCCTGGAAGTGCTTGAGAACTTCTTCGGCCTCTTCGAGAGTGATGTCCCCTCGCCCAATTAGTGAGTCAGTGTAGTGCTTGCGAACTGATCGCTTTTTATCAATGATCGCGTACATTAATGGCTGAGTTAATGACGGGTCGTCCGCTTCATTGTGGCCGCGCCTGCGATAGGTGACCAGATCAATCACAACGTCTTTGCCGAAGGCTTGACGAAACTCAAACGCCAATTTGGAAACGAAAACAACTGCCTCGGGGTCGTCTCCGTTGACGTGTAAAATCGGAGCCTGAATCATGCGGGCAACGTCGGTGGAGTAGATCGAAGACCTGCTGTACTGAGGGGAGGTAGTGAAGCCGACCTGGTTGTTGACAACGATGTGGACTGTCCCACCGGTTCGATATCCCTGCAGTTGTGAAAGTTGCAGTGTTTCTGCGACAACACCTTGGCCCGCAAAAGCTGCGTCACCGTGAATGAGTACGGGTAAAATATCGTGTCTGCGATCCGCCGGCAAGAGATCTTGTTTTGCGCGAACGATTCCTTCGAGTACTGGATCAACAGCCTCAAGGTGAGATGGGTTGGCGGCGAGATACACAGAGGTGTAGCCACCTTCAGCCGACACGTATGAACCCGTTGTCCCTAGGTGGTATTTGACGTCGCCGGACCCTTGTACTGAATTCTCGGCATACTCGCCTTCGAATTCCCGGAAAATCTGCCCGAAAGATTTCCCCGCAATATTTGCCAGAACGTTGAGACGTCCACGGTGGGGCATGCCGATTGCCACTTCCAAGATTTCATTATTCGCAGACTCGGTCAGGATCTCGTCCAGCATGGGAATCAGTGATTCAGAGCCCTCAAGGGAGAATCGCTTTTGACCAACATATTTCGTTTGCAGAAATGATTCGAGTGCTTCAGCCTCATTGAGCTTGCGCAGAATTCTCAGCTGGTCTGCCGGATCGGGTTTTACATGTGGTAACTCCACACGCTCTTGGATCCACTTGCGTTCTTCCGGCTCTTGAATATGCATGTATTCAATACCGAAGGTCCTGGTGTAGGAATCGCGGAGCACCCCCAGGATCTCGCGTAATTTCATGAGCGGCTTGGTGCCAAACCCACCAGTTGCGAATTCTCGATCCAGATCCCAGAGCGTTAATCCGTATGAGAGAACGTCAAGATCGGGGTGTGTCCTTTGGTGATACTCGAGTGGATCCGTGTCAGCCATAAGGTGGCCACGAACTCGATATGCGTGAATTACCTCTTGAACTCGAACATTTTTGTCAAGGTCTGTTTCGTGATTTGCCGAAATGTCATGAGCCCATTGAATGGGGTCATATGGGATTCTTAGGCTTCTGAAAATATCGACGTAGAAGCCATCTTCGCCGAGAATTAATGAGTGCATTTTGCGAAGGAACTCACCGGACTGCGCGCCTTGAATAATTCGGTGGTCGTACGTCGAAGTAAGGGTCAAGATTTTTGAGACGGCGTTGCGAACGATTGACTCCTCAGAGGCGCCTTGCCACTGGGCTGGGTAGTCCATGGAGCCCACGCCAATAATTGCCCCTTGTCCTTTGACCAATCGAGGAACTGAATGATTTGTGCCGATAGTGCCTGGGTTGGTCAAGCTAACCGTTGTCCCAGCAAAATCGTCGATCGTGAGTTTATTAGAACGCGCGCGGCGAACCATGTCCTCGTAGCTGGCCCAGAATGTTGCAAAGTTCATGTTTTGGGCGGCTTTGATGTTGGGCACCAGCAGTTGGCGGGTGCCATCTGATTTGACTAAGTCAATTGCCAAACCGAGATTGATATCTGCGTTGAGCTTGACTCCAGGCTTGCCATCAGTTTCTTCGTATGCGTAGTTCATTTCGGGTTGAATTTTTAAGGCCTGTACCAGTGCAAACGCAAGGATGTGTGTGAAGGAAATTTTCCCACCACGGCCACGTGCAAGGTGATTGTTAATCACAACGCGGTTGTCAAAAAGGAGTTTGACGGGAAGGGAGCGAACACTTGTTGCCGTGGGAACGCTGAGGCTTTCTTCCATGTTGGTGACTACTCGAGCGGCCGCGCCCTTGAGGCGCTCTACGTGATTGGTCGACGCAGATGATGCGGCCGGCCCGACGGTCGAGACGGGCGCTGGGCTTGATGCTGGGCTTGGCGCAGGGGTCTGAGTTGGTGTGGGTGTGGGTGTTGGTGTGGGTGTTGGTGTGGGTGTGGGTGTTGGTGTCGCTGCTGGAAGTGGGGTACTGGGTGTGATGACGGCTTGGGCATCTTGTGGGATAAACCCGGCAAAGAAGTCCCACCAGGCTGGGTCGACTGAGTTTCGGTCCTGCAGAAACTGCTGGTAAAGCTCATCGACAAGCCAATCATTTGGTCCAAATTGGTCGGGAGGCTCAGCAGCCACGGGTATTCCTTTCACAGACGACCTAATTGCGACATAAGCCTAGGGCGCATTGTTTGGCTGTGCTTGTGAGGGTGCGAAAGTGATCAAACTAGGCAAGGGTAGGAATCATGGACAACGGTGTAGCACTCATTACTGGAGGCGCCTCGGGAATTGGCTTTGCAGTTGCGGCTCAACTTGGTCGGGCCGGGTACACGGTTGCGGTTCTGGGTCGAAACGTGGAAAGTGGCCGGCAAGCGGCGACGGCGCTGTGCGAGATGGGAATTGACGCGGTGGGTGATGGAGCCGATTTTTCGAATCATGCGGAAGTGGCGAGTCTTCGCGAACGACTCGGTCCGCTGGCAGAACCCGAAATTTTGGTGTGCTCGGCAGGAGTCATGAGCGAGAAGATGTCCAAAACCCTAAGAACTGCCCCAGATGAGTGGGATCGGGTGCTCGGGGTGAACTTGCTGGGAGTGGTGAATGCCTTAGCGCACTTCGCGCCTCCCATGGTTGCAGCGCGTTCGGGCAAAGTCATCGCCCTGTCAGCCTGCTTGGGTCGATTTAGCGGCCCCGGAACAAGCGGAGGACTCGCGCCTTATCGCGTGAGCAAAGCAGCTGTCAATGCGTTGATTCGCAATTTTGCCGCGGAAACTGGGTGGGGGGCCCGGGGCGTGCTCGTTGATGCAGTATGTCCGAATCATTGCCGAACACCTATGGGGGGACCTGATGCCCCGAGATCAGCAGATGAGGGAGCAGAAACCGTTGCCTGGCTCGCTCAAACCAACCTTGAGGTTCGACGGAATTTCATTGGAAATGTCGATTTTCCCCTCACTGGGTTGCTGTGGGAGGATCAAAAAATCATTTCTTGGTAAGCGGTCTCAGCCCATTCTCAGCCTTGTGCTTATCCTTAGGAAGACGCGGCGCAGGGCCGGCGCGAGAACTTATAGTCAGAAATAGGGGAATGTGGGATGCGTGGCTCATTACGAGTACTAGCAAGTGTGGGGTTGTCAGTATTATTGGGCGCCGGTTTATTGCCCGCACAAGTCAATGCGAGCGAGGG
>CAJIYV010000033.1 GCA_905181745.1 uncultured Actinomycetes bacterium
AAAAAGCTAGGCCGATTCTTCTCAAACTCGCTGATCACATCAGAATGTTCAAGTGTGATTCCAATGTCGTCAAGTCCTTCTAGTAGACGCCAGCGAACATAGTCATCTACCTCAAAATCACACGTGAATTCCCCCGCGTGGACTTTTCGTTCCTGCAGGTCAACCGTAATCGGGGTTGCCGGGTCAGCTTCCACGATTTCCCACAGCTCCTCAATCGCTGACTGAGGAATCACTGCGGTGAGTAGGCCACCTTTTCCTGAATTTCCCCGGAATATGTCGGCGAAGCGCGAACACAGAACCACCCTGAAACCAAAGTCTTGTAAGGCCCACACCGCATGCTCGCGCGACGAACCCGTCCCAAAATCTGGTCCAGAGACCAAAATCGACACACCTTGATATTCCGGACGATTAAGTACAAAATCCGGGTCTTTACGCCAGCTAGCAAACAACGCGTCTTCAAATCCGTGGCGAGTGATTCGCTTGAGGTACTCCGCGGGGATTATTTGATCTGTATCAACATTACTGCGATGCAGTGGCGCCGCTGTTCCAGTGTGAATGGTGAATGCCTCCATGACTAAGCCTCCGCTAAATCTGTTGGCGCGCTCAAAGTTCCTCGGACGGCAGTCGCAGCAGCGACCTCCGGCGAAACCAAGTGCGTGCGGCCACCGGGACCTTGACGTCCTTCAAAGTTACGATTTGAGGTCGAGGCGCTTCGTTCACCTGGGGATAATTTATCCGGGTTCATGGCCAAACACATTGAGCAACCCGCTCCACGCCACTCGGCCCCCGCTTCAAGGAATATTTGGTCAAGGCCTTCCGATTCAGCCTCAATGCGCACACGAGTTGACCCCGGAACCACCAATAACCGCACACCGTCAGCCACTTTCCGGTTCTTGATTACCTGTGCTGCTGCCCGCAAGTCTTCGAGCCGCCCATTTGTGCACGAACCAAGAAATACGGTGTCAATATCGATCTCCTTGAGCGGTTGACCCGGCCGAAGGTCCATGTAGGCTAATGCGTTTTCGATGGCCGCTCGTTCAACCGGGTCAGAGACCGCTTTTGGGTCGGGTACTACTTGATCAAGGGGCAACCCTTGTCCCGGGTTAGTTCCCCATGTGACAAAGGGCCGCAATGTAGACGCCTCAATGGTGATCTCTCGATCAAACTGTGCATCCGGATCGGTGTTGAGGGTTTCCCAATAAGAAACGGCAGACTCCCAGTCTTTGCCGTAGGGCGCGTGTGGCTTCCCCTTGATGTAATCAAAAGTCGTACTGTCCGGGGCAATCATTCCGGCGCGGGCACCAGCCTCAATCGACATATTGCAGATCGTCATGCGGCCTTCCATTGAAAGCGCCCTGATCACTGAACCTCGATATTCTAAAACGTAGCCTTGGCCCCCGCTAGTACCAATTTGAGCGATCACAGCAAGGATAATGTCTTTTGCGGCAACTCCTTCAGGGAGCGCACCTTCTACATTGATCGCCATAGTCTTAAATGGTTTCAGCGGCAACGACTGAGTCGCCATTACATGCTCGACTTCGCTCGTCCCGATTCCAAAAGCCAGCGCACCGAATGCGCCATGGGTACTTGTATGAGAATCTCCACAGACAATGGTCATGCCTGGCTGCGTCAATCCCATCTGTGGCCCAACAACGTGCACAATTCCTTGCTCCACGTCACCAAGGGGGAATAGCGTGACTCCGAATTCCTTGCAGTTCTCGCGAAGTGTCTCTACTTGGATCCGGGAAACCGGATCCGCAATCGGTTTATCAACATCAACCGTAGGGATATTGTGGTCCTCGGTTGCTACCGTCAGATCAGGCCTGCGCAGTGGCCTACCTGCTGCCCGTAAACCGTCAAATGCCTGCGGGCTGGTGACTTCGTGGATGAGGTGCAGATCAATGTAGAGCAAATCGGGTAGGCCTTCACCCTCGTGAATAATGTGGTCTGACCACACTTTCTCTGCCAACGTACGACCCATCTCGCACTCCCATCCTCACGACGCCCTCATCATTGCCCTCACAGCGGGGGAATCCACTTGGACTCCCCCACCGTTGTAGCCCCGACGGGATTCGAACCCGCGCTACCGCCTTGAGAGGGCGGCGTGCTAGGCCACTACACAACGGGGCCATGAAAAAATCGCGTCTGCACGCGATTCGCTGGGGTACCAGGACTCGAACCTAGACTAACTGAATCAGAATCAGTTGGGCTGCCAATTACCCCATACCCCAAGGGTGCCGCCATAGTCTATCGCTGGCGTGAAATCACTCGCTCAAAGGTCTGCCCACAGCCTGCGCCGTAGCGTTTTCGATTCGCAGCAGCGACTCTGCTTTACCTAAGATTTCCATTGATTCAAACAGGGGTGGCGAAATTTTTCGCCCGCAAATTGCTGTGCGAATCGGCCCAAAAGCCAGCTTGGGCTTGAGCGAGAGTCCTTCCACCAGCGACTCCCTCAAAGCGGCCTGGATCGTAACGGCATTCCACAATGGCAGTTTTTCTAGTATCGTTCCGGCCGTCTGAAGGACCTGAGCCGATTCAGATGTCCACAAATCGGGATCAATGTCTATTTGGCCAGCTGTCATAAACAGAAACGCGATCAATTCCGGGGCTGCGCCTAAAGTATCCAGTCTTTCTTGAATTAGCGGGATTACCTGCACCAATCGATCTCGTTCTTCTGATGTGATCGGAATTGAACTTAGCCCAGCTGACTCTAAAAATGGAACCAGTCGCTCGAGTAGATCGGTCGGCTCTAGATGACGGATCCAGTCCCCGTTAATTGAGGTGCACTTTTTAAGATCAAATCGCGCAGGATTCGGGTTCACACGTTCCACGGTAAACGCTTGAGTCAATTCCTCGGGAGAAAAGAACTCAAGATCATTGCCCATGGACCAACCCAGAAGTGCTAAGTAATTGAGCAGCGCTTCGGGGAGGTAACCCTTTGCCCGGTACATGGCCAGCGACGATTCCGGATCCCGCTTTGACAGCTTCTTATTACCTTCACCCATCACGTAGGGCAAATGCCCGTACGCCGGCGTTTCTTTGGCGACACCAAGATCCTTGAGCCCCTCGAATAAGGCCAGCTGCCGCGGAGTCGAAGAAAGGAGGTCTTCTCCTCGCAGCACATGTGTGATTCGCATCATCGCATCGTCGACCGGATTCACCAAGGTGTAGAGCGGATCTCCATTTGCCCTGACCACAACAAAATCAGGGACGTGCTCCGCTTGGAAGCTCAATTCACCGCGGACTAAGTCGTTCCACGTAAAGTCAGTGCCCGGCATTCGATAGCGGACTACGGGCTGGCGGCCTTCCGCCACAAATATTTTGACCTGTTCGGGGCTTAAATCTCGGCAAGTGCCGTCATAACCTGGGGTACGTTTCTGCGCCGCCGCGATTCCACGCTTGGCATCAAGTTCGCCGGCACTGCAGTAGCACCGGTAGGCAAACCCAGATTCTATCAGCCTGTGAACAACATCGGCGTAAATCTCCATCCGCTCGGATTGGCGATACGGTCCATGACCACCCCCCACCTCGGGCCCTTCGTCCCAATCCAATCCCAGCCAACGCATGCTCTCCACCAGCGCTTCATAGGAATCTTGGGAGTCACGCGTGGCATCTGTGTCTTCGATTCGAAAAACGAAGGTGCCTCCCACATGGCGAGCGAATGCCCAATTAAAAAGTGCAGTTCTGATCATGCCCACGTGCGGATTTCCCGTAGGCGACGGGCAAAAACGAACTCGAATGTCATTCATTAGGCACGCTGCACCGTGTTGACCAAGCTCCCAATACCCTCAATTGCAACTTCGACTTCATCTCCCGAAACAATCGGCCCCACACCGGCCGGGGTTCCGGTCAGGATTACATCTCCCGGCAGCAGAGTCATTTGGTGACTGACAAAGCTCACAAGATCAACAGCCGAAAAAATCATGTTCTTCGTGTTGCCCGACTGACGAAGATCATCACCCACATACGCCGTGACCGCGAGGTCGCTGGGATCAAGATCGGTTTCGATCCAAGGACCCAGTGGGCAAAATGTGTCAAACCCTTTCGCCCTGCTCCATTGAACATCTGACTCTTGCACGTCACGAGCGCTCACGTCATTTGCACAGGTGAAGCCCAAGATTACTTCCGAGACCCGGTCACGGGGCACGTCCTTACAAAACCTGCCGATCACCACCGCCAGCTCCGCTTCGTGGTGAACCATGGACGACTGATTCGGAAGAGTGATCACTTCACCTGGACCAATTACCGCTGTACTCGGCTTAAGGAACATAAGCGGCTCCGCAGGTAGTTCGCTCTTCATTTCAGCCGCATGATCCGCGTAATTCTTACCGATGCCAATAATCTTGCTGGGAAGGATCGGGGCCAACAGCTTTACCGCTGACGCGGCGATCACGCGACCATCAGGATCAGGCTCACCGAAGGGGTGACCCTTTAGAATTGCAATAATTGAATTGTCTGTGATTTCTCCTTGATCATCAAGGTTGTCAAGGACCCCAAAACTGACTTCTTCGCCATGTGAAAATCGACAAATGCGCACGTGCAAACACTACCGGCTCTCGCCAGCCGCATGTCACCCACTGCCTCGCACGAGTCCGTAATGAACGGCATCGTCGAGTGCTTGCCAAGATGCGGCGATGACATTCTCATGGACGCCGATTGTGGTCCACTCACGTTCGCCATCGGTGGTTTCAAGCAGAACGCGCGTAATGGCACCGGTTCCCTTGATTCCTTCAAGAATTCGAACTTTGTAGTCGGTTAGCTCAAGTCTGCCCAACTCAGGAAACAATTGAGAAATAGCATTACGCAGAGCATTGTCTAGTGCGTTTACCGGGCCATTGCCTTCGCCCGTCGACACTAGCCGCTCGCCATTTGCGTTTACTTTGACTGTGGCTTCGCTGACAACTTTTCCGTCTTCTCGCTGCTCGACAATTGTTCGCCATGACTCGACTGCGAATTTGCGTTCGGCCCCCTGCTGTTCACGTACAAGTAGCTCGAATGAAGCGTCAGCCGCCTCGAAAGACCAGCCCTGTGCTTCCAAGTCTTTCACTCGATTAACAACTGCTGAAACCACTTCAGGAGTTCCGCCCAGATCGAGCCCGAGTTCCTTTCCTTTAAGCTCCACAGATGCCCGACCGGCCATTTCCGTGACCAGTACTCGTTGGATATTGCCAACGCTCACGGGATCAATATGGTTGTACAAATCCGCGTTAATTTTTAGTGCGCTGGCATGCAAGCCAGCCTTGTGCGCAAATGAGGAAACTCCCGCATATGCCTGGTGTGTGTCTGGTGTAATATTTGCTATCTCCGCGATCGCGTGCGAGACCCGGTATGTCTCAGACAATGACTCCGCTGTGATGCAATTGATGCCCATCTTTAACTGCAGATTGGCTACCACCGAGAACAGGTCGGCATTTCCCGTCCGTTCCCCATACCCATTCGCAGTGCACTGCACATGTGTTACTCCTGCCTCCACTGCCGCCAACGTATTAGCAACCGCGCATGCTGTGTCGTCTTGACAATGTATTCCAAGCCGCGCATCCGAACGCTGAGCAACTTCACCAATGATTCTTTCAATTCCAGTGGGCAGCATTCCACCGTTGGTGTCACACAGCACTGCCACAGATGCACCCGCTTCGTAAGCTGCATTAACTACTGAAACTGCGTAATCAGAATCCGTTTTATGTCCATCAAAGAAATGTTCCAAGTCCACAAAGACCCGTCGGCCCTGTGAGACTAAATAACTGACCGTCTCTGACACCATGTCCAAGTTTTCCACACCCGTTGTCTTCAACGCCTGTTTAACATGACGAAGATCAGATTTTGCTACCAACGTGATGACGGGCGCTTCACTGTCAATAAGAGCCTGGACCTGAGCGTCTTGTTCTACTTTCACTCCTGCTTTGCGGGTCGCGCCGAATGCGACAAGTTGGGCATTTTGAAATGGCGTAGCCCGAGCCTTTTCGAAGAATTCAGTGTCTTTAGGCATCGCTCCTGGCCAACCACCTTCGATGAAGTCGACACCGTATTCATCGAGTAAGCGAGCAACGGCAAGCTTGTCATTGACTGAATAGGAGATCCCCTCCCTTTGAGCGCCGTCGCGCAGAGTGGTGTCGTAGACGTGAAAGGCATCGCTCTTAGTCATTTCTGTACTCCATTCCGGGCATGAAAAAACCCTCCGCAATGCGAAGGGCAGCGCGTCACATTGACGCGCTATCTAATCTTGATTCCGGTTCTTCTCACAAGTCTATTCTGCCACACTTGCTCTCAACTTTCCCACACTTACTCAAATAACCGTTCCGGCCTTGTTTTTTTAGTCAACGAGGGGGTGCATCCAGTTGTGTCGATCAGGGACTTCGCCAGACTGAATATCAAGTAGGGCATTGCGTAATGCCAGGGTAATCTCTCCAGTCGTGCCGCCATTCACCTCAAATGAACCATTGAGCCGACTTTTTACATGACCCACCGGTGTGATGACCGCTGCCGTTCCACAAGCAAAAACTTCGGTGATCTCGCCGCTTTCACACCCTACCTTGAGCTCTGCCACCGTGATTTCACCTTCGTCCACCCGGATACCAAGGTCCTGAGCAACTGTCAGTAGAGATTCGCGCGTGATGCCGGGAAGGAGCGTCCCGGTCAACTTAGGAGTCATGACTCGAGCGCTATCCCCCGAGCCATAGACAAAATAAAGATTCATGCCGCCCATTTCTTCAATTTTCTGACGGGCAATGGCGTCAAGCCACACCACTTGGTCACATCCGTGCGCAGCTGCCTCGGCTTGAGCAAGTAGCGACCCTGCATAATTCCCGGCGCACTTCGCTTCGCCCGTTCCACCCGGTGCAGCACGCGCATAATCATCAGAGATCCATACGGAAACGGGGCTAATGCCCCCGGCAAAATACGCGCCCGCGGGAGAGGCGATCAAGAGGTATTTGTAGGAGTCTGCCGGCCGAACCCCGAGTCCAATTTCGGTCGAGATGAGAAACGGGCGCAGATACAGCGATCGCTCGCGACCTCCGGGCACCCAGTCTTGATCCTGTTCAACGAGCGCTTCGATACTTGCAACAAAAAGCTCTTCGGGAACTTCGGACATAGCGAGGCGGCGAGCTGATCGCCCGAAACGCCTCGCGTTCTCAAATGGTCTAAAAGTTTTGATGCTGTCGTCTTCGTGACGATATGCCTTTAGCCCTTCAAAAATTGCTTGACCGTAGTGCATGAAGTTGGTTGCCGGGTCCAGACTTAATGGACCATAGGGAATCAACTGCCCATCGTGCCAGCCCTTGTCAGCCGTCCAATCCGCAGTCACCATGGAGTCGGTGAAGTACTTGCCAAATCCTGGATTCGCCAGAATTTCCTCTCGCTGCGCCCGTGCCCGACGAGCCGCTCCTGCAGTCCGATTTTCGATCTCCCATAAACCAGACATCTTAATTACCTTCCGCCACTTTCACGCTGGCATTGACGAGGGCCGCGCCTATTTGCGATGTAG
Organism: uncultured Actinomycetes bacterium; assembly: GCA_905181745.1. GTDB lineage: Bacteria > Actinomycetota > Actinomycetes > S36-B12 > S36-B12 > UBA4592. Next base: position 7,484 of record CAJIYV010000033.1, read on the forward strand.
ATCGCACGGAAGCACCTCGCTGGGCAAGATCTAAAGCGACGGCCCCTTCAACCCATTGCGATGCCTGGGATTCGCCGATGTGATCAAGTAACATGGTCAACGATAGAATGGTGGCCGTGGGGTCTGCTTTTCCCTGGCCTGCAATATCGGGAGCGGATCCATGAACCGGCTCGAACATGCTGGGGTTATTGCGACTGGGATCAATATTTCCACTTGCCGCCAAACCAATTCCGCCGCAGATAGCCGCGCCAATATCAGTGAGGATGTCCCCGAAGAGGTTGTCAGTGACGACAACATCAAAACGCTCAGGGTTGGTTAAGAAGAACATGGCTGCGGCATCAACATGCAAGTATTCCGTGTCAATGTCTGGGAACTCCGCGGCAATCCGATTAAAGGTGCGTTGCCACAAACTACCGGCGAACACCAAGACATTGGTTTTATGCACGAGCGTTACTTTCCTGCGTGGTCGCTTTGATGCTCGATCAAATGCGTCACGCACAATTCGCTCCACACCAAAGGCCGTGTTCAGGCTCTCCTCCGTGGCAACTTCCTGTGCAGTTCCATGCCGAAGGACACCTCCCGACCCCACATAAGGGCCTTCTGTGCCCTCTCGGCACACAATAAAATCAATGTCCTGCGACCCTTTGCCGGCTAAAGGACCCACCACTCCCGGATAGAGCTTCACCGGACGAAGGTTCACGTGGTGGTCCAAGATGAACCGCAATGGCAGCAATACCCCTCGCTCTAGGACCCCCGAGGGGACACTCGGATCGCCGATAGCACCTAATAAAATGGCGTCGGCTCCCCTGAGTTCTTCGACGATATAGTCCGGCAGTAATTCACCCGTGGCTGTGTAGCGCCGAGCCCCCAAGTCGTACTCGGTGGTTTCGAAGGTGAATCCGACGATAGGGGCGACTGCCGAGAGCACCTTAACTGCCTCAGCCACCACCTCGGTTCCGATCCCGTCTCCAGGAATAAGCGCGATGGAATAGTTGCCCGTCATGGGGGAACTTTAGTGGGTGCTCGCCAAGAAGACCATCGGTGCTAGGCTTCGGGCACTATGCAGGGTACGTCCGGACCAGATTCGTCACACGCAGATCCGTTGCGCCTGCTTCTCCCCTTACTTCGCTGCCGCGCCGAGGCATAACAACCGGATCCTCGTCGCGGGTGCCCAACCTTGGTGCAATCACAAGATCTGCATCAGCCGGTTACCTCAACCAGCCGAAAGTAACGAGCCGCGGAGACAGACATGAACACACCTCACACATACGAAACTCGCAATAGCCAGAAACCATCCGGTATGCCATTTGAGCGCTACCAGCCTTTCGCCCCAATTGATCTTCCTGATCGCACTTGGCCAACCAAAACCATGACTTCGGCACCTCGATGGTGTGCCGTGGACTTGCGAGACGGCAATCAAGCACTTATTGATCCCATGACACCTGCGCGCAAGATGGCAATGTTCGAATTGCTCGTCTCCATGGGGTACAAAGAAATCGAAGTTGGTTTTCCTTCCGCTTCCCAAGCAGATTTCGATTTTGTTCGCCAAATAATCGAAGAGGGCAAAATCCCAGAGGACGTAGTGATCCAGGTGCTTACCCAATCACGTGAACATCTGATCGAACGCACATTCGAGTCCTTGGTGGGCGCCCAGCAAGCCATTGTGCACCTGTACAACTCCACCTCGACGCTCCAGCGGCGGGTTGTATTCGGCCTAGACGAGGCGGGAATTATTGACATCGCAGTAAATGGCGCCCAACTATGTAGGAAATATGCAGAGGAGGTCACACCAAACACTGACATCTACTTCGAGTACTCCCCCGAGTCCTACACGGGAACAGAACTCGATTTCGCGCTTAAGATTTGTAATGCCGTGACAGATATATGGCAGCCAACTCCCGACCACAAAGTGATCTTGAATCTCCCAGCTACCGTTGAAATGGCCACACCTAACGTGTACGCCGATTCAATTGAGTGGATGAATCGGCATCTGGAACGTCGCGAATCGATTGTCCTTTCACTGCACCCGCACAATGACCGTGGGACTGGAGTCGCCGCGGCAGAACTGGGCTACTTAGCTGGCGCTGATCGCATTGAAGGTTGCCTATTTGGAAACGGTGAACGCACCGGCAATGTGTGCCTGGTAACGCTAGGAATGAATCTCTTTAGCCAAGGGATTGACCCACAAATTGATTTCTCTCATATTGATGAAATCAGGCGCACCGTCGAATATTGCAATCAAATTCCGGTACCTGAACGACACCCCTACGGTGGTGACTTGGTATTCACTGCCTTCTCTGGATCTCACCAGGACGCAATCAATAAGGGTCTCAACGCGATGAAAGCCGATTCAGAGGCTGCCGGCGTGGACATCAACTCTTTCCGCTGGGAAGTCCCTTATCTCCCCATAGACCCACAGGATTTGGGTCGCACCTACGAAGCTGTTATTCGGGTTAATTCTCAGTCGGGAAAGGGCGGGGTCGCATACATCATGCGCACCGAACACCGTCTCGAACTTCCGCGTCGGCTTCAAATCGAATTCTCCCAAGTAATTCAAAAAGTCACGGACTCCGAAGGTGGGGAAATTGACCCTAATGCAATGTGGGATGTCTTCTCTTCAGAGTATTTACCAGACTCCCAATCACCATGGGGCCGCCTCTCACTGCGCTCGGTGAAGCAAAACTCCGACGTTGATGGACACACAACTATTGAAGCAAATATCACAGACGGTGCCGACCAAGTGACATTGATTGGATCTGGCAATGGTCCGATTGCAGCCTTTTGCTCCGCAGTGACCGAATACGGGGTTGATGTTCGCGTCTTGGACTACACCGAGCATGCGCTCAGCGCTGGTGGAGACGCAACAGCAGCTTCATATCTTGAATGCGCGGTCGACGGTCAGGTGCTGTGGGGTGTCGGCATCGACCCCTCAATCACAACTTCCTCACTCAAAGGAATTATCAGTGCTATCAATCGGGCTAAACGAAATTAGAGTGTGACCGCTTTACCCGTATGCGCTCCGATATCGGCGATGATTTGATCCACAAGTTCCTGGGAGATCGGAGAATCAACCGTAAGCACCATAAGTGCGTGCCCTTCATAGTCTCGGCTGACTTGCATTCCCGCGATATTGATACCTGAACCACCCAGCAGATTTCCGACCTGACCGACTACTCCAGGTCGGTCGTGATAGCGAAAGAACGCCATGTGTGTACTCACGGGGACATCAATGTCAAAACCATTGAGTTCGACAACTTTGGCTTGATGCGCACTACCTGCGACCGTTCCAGAAATGCAGACCGTGACACCATCTGTCTGAGTAATAGAGACCGTGAGTAAGTTCTTGTGATCGTCACTCATTGGATCGGTCTTGAGTGAGATGTCGACCCCCCGCTGTTCAGCCAGCACCGGTGCATTGACAAATGAAACGGGATCATGGACCAGCGTTTGAAAGACTCCCTTGGTTGTGCTCAATTCAAGAACCCTTAAATCATGCTCAACGACTGCGCCTCGCACTTCAACTTCAACGCGAACAATTGCCGCATCAGCCAGAGCGCACGCAATCGCTCCTAGCTTTTCAGCGAGCGGGACCAGTGGCTTGATATCTTCATGGAGGTTACCCCCCTGAACGTTGACCGCGTCAGGGACTAGCTCACCGGCAAGGGCTAGTCGCACTGAGCGAGCCACAGAAATACCGGCCTTCTCCTGAGCTTCATCGGTAGAAGCACCAAGATGGGGTGTTGCTACAACCGTCTCAAGCGTGAAAAGTGGGGAGTCCGTGCAGGGCTCCTTTGCGTACACATCTAGTCCCGCACCAGCAACACGCCCGTCCACGATCGCGTTGTACAGGGCCGTTTCGTCAATGATTCCGCCACGCGCCGCATTAACAATATGCACTGTTGGTTTAGTTTTGCGCAATTCAGCTTCACCGATGAGACCGACGGTTTCAGGGGTCTTGGGCAAGTGAATCGTGATGAAATCACTCTCGGCAAGCAATTCGTCTAAAGTCACCATTCGGACCCCGAGCTGCGCCGCACGAGCCGGTTGCACGTAGGGGTCGTATGCGATCAGACGCACACCAAATGCGCTCAATCTTTGCGCCACCAGAACGCCAATGCGCCCCAGGCCCACAATTCCGATGACTTTGTCCGCAACTTCCACACCCGTGTACTTGCTACGTTTCCATTCACCGTTATGCAAGGCTTCATTGGCCGGAGCAATATTACGGGCGCTGGCCAGCAGCAGGCCTACGGCCAATTCAGCGGCACTGACAATATTTGAGGTAGGCGCATTGACAACCATGACGCCAGCTTGAGTCGCCGCCTTCACATCAACGTTATCTAGCCCCACTCCAGCACGAGCAACTACTTTGAGTCTCTTTGCCACATCGAGCGCCTCGGCATCAACCATCGTCGCTGAACGAACCAAAATAGCGTCCACGTCAACGATCGCAGCGAGCAACTCTGCTCGGTTCGCGCCGTCACAGGTGATGATCTCAAAATCTGGACCAAGGGCCTCGACTGTTGCGGGTGAAAGTTCTTCGGCAATGAGTACGCGTGGTTTCGTCACAGCGCAATCTTAATGACCGAGCGATCACGTGCCTCTTGAGCCTTTACCCAAGGAACAATTACCTTTGGGCGGAGCCCTCCACATAGTCTGTGTCATCGCCCGAAACCCAGGCCATCATGGCACGCAATTTGCGGCCGACCGCCTCAATTGGGTGTTTTTCACCTTTTTCGCGGAGTTCAAGGAACTCGGTGCTACCACTGTTGTAATCGTTCACAAATCGTTCCGCAAAATTGCCGTTTTGAATGTCCGCTAGGACCGCCTGCATGTTTTCTTTGACTCTCGCATCAATCACTAGGGGACCAGAAACATAGTCACCGAATTCGGCAGTATCGGAGACACTCCAACGCTGCTTAGCGATTCCACCTTCGTACATCAGATCCACGATCAGTTTCAGTTCATGAAGACACTCAAAGTAAGCAACCTCAGGTTGGTACCCAGCCTCAATCAAAGTTTCAAAGCCATACATGACCAGTTGAGACGCCCCGCCACAGAGCACAGCTTGCTCACCAAAAAGATCCGTCTCTGTTTCTTCGGTGAAGGTGGTCTTGATTGCGCCGGCCTTAAGACCGCCGATCGCCGCGGCATAACTC
>CAJIYV010000034.1 GCA_905181745.1 uncultured Actinomycetes bacterium
TCAGTTGTTAACCAGCGTCCAGAGTGACTCAACATCTTGGCCTTCGAGGGTTTTCAGAAGAACTGCTCCCGGTACTTCGATCGGTTGCATGTGCGCTACGGCAATCACTTTCGCACCGGCGTTTACTGCTGAAAGGGTACCCGTGTGCGAGTCTTCAATTGCCAAACATTGATCAATCGCGATCCCTACACCTGCGGCCGCACTCAAATAGGGTTCTGGGTGTGGCTTAGATTTCTTCACTTCATCACCTGCTACTGACAGGGTAAAATCTCCCACCGTTTCGCTCATCCTGGACATGACCGAATCGAGAAGCACCCGCCACGAAGCGGTAACAATGACCGTGGGAATCTCCAATTCATGCGCCTGTATGACGAGTGCTTGCGCACCCGGCCGCCATTGAATCGGCTCCGATTCAAAAAGCGATCCAACCTCGCGGAGGAGCTCCGCCCCAATGATGGATGAAGATTGTGCGCCATTGATGCGCAGTTCCATGTAGTCGGCCACTCGCGACAGCGGGCCACCTACGCAATGTCGTTGGTCTTCGACAGTCCAAGTTTGCCCGTAACGACTCATCAGCCGCTGCTCTGCAATAAACCAAAGTTTCTCTGACTCGAGCAATGTGCCATCGAGATCGAGCAAGAGAGCCTTGGGTGTGATCACACTGAACCATAGTGCGAGAGTGGGCACGTGAACTACTCACTCTTCGGCGATTCCCCATTTTCCGTCACTGATACCGGCATGGCTTTTCGTTATGCTCCGGCTCGCAATCTCGATTCCGTTCCAATTGTGTTGCTACACGGACTCTCCCAACAGGGGGACTACTGGTTGCCAGTGATTGAGTCACTTGGATTAGAGAATGCAATTATCAGCATTGATCTGAACGGACACGGTGAGTCTCGCCGGATGGAATCGGACTATCGGGTTCCCACGGTAAGCGGAGATTGCCTATCTGTGTTGGATCAATTAAAAATTGAGCAGGCATGCATTGTTGGTCATTCATGGGGCGCGTCCGTTGCATTGAACTTTGCGGCAAATTTTGCAGATCGAACTCATAGCGCCGTGCTCGTTGACGGTGGGGCGTTCACCCCCGCCAATATCCTTGATCGCGGGTCGATCAGCCGAGAGAGGCTCCGCGTTGAACTCACGCCACCGGAAGGCCCCTTCACAGAATCTGAGCTGCGCGCACACTATCTACCTCAGGAACTTTCCCTCTCAATTGAGCAGCAAGATCGCGTCATGCAAGCAATTGACCGGACATATCAGAGTGCTCCTAGCGCCGGCTTAGTAACCACCATCGGGATTCAAAGGCACATGGCGGTTCTGGATTCATTCTTTGACTACAACCCCGATAGCGACCTAGAACTGATCACCGTCCCCGGTTGGATCCTGGTTGCCTGCGATCTTAATGCGTCTACCGGAATCGATACTCTGGATGAATGGGCACGCGCCAAGCAGGATGCAGATAGCAAAGTTCAGGGAAAAACGAATATTGCCTTACAGCATTGGTACGGTGCAGTCCATGATGTTCCACTGTATTGGCCGGGCCGGGTGGCGCGGTTGATCGCACATGCCGCACAGAGACGAGGGGGTGGGTTGATGTGATCGAGTTTGACGACCTCCCGGTGTTGGAGAACCCAATTATGATCTGCGCATTTGAAGGCTGGAATGACGCCGCAGAAAGCGCATCGGGCGTGATCAGCCACTTGCGCGATATGTGGAACGCCGAGTTGCTGCTCGAACTTGACCCTGAAGAATATTACGACTACCAGGTAAATCGACCTCACACCTATGTCACAGATTCGGGCGAGCGTGGCATCGTGTGGCCGGGTACCCGAATTTATACGGCACACGTACCCGAACTCACTAAAGATGTCGTGCTCGTCGCCGGAATTGAGCCGAACATGAAATGGCCACAGTTCATCCGCGAAATCCTCGGGGTCGCGACTGAATTAGATACCAACTTGGTTCTCACTCTTGGCGCTCTCCTTTCTGACAATCCACACACCCGTCCGGTTCCTGTATCAGCCACTACAAGCGATCCTCAAATGTTGCTCGAACTCGACGTCGAACGCTCCACCTACGAAGGACCCACCGGAATAGTTGGCGCAATCGCCTCAGCCTGTGAACAATTCGGTATCCCCAGCTTGTCCTTGTGGGCTTCGGTTCCTCATTATGTGGGTCAATCCCCGTGCCCTAAAGCATCACTTGCACTTGTGGCAAAGATTGAAGACCTCCTGGATCTCCCTATCCCCCTTGGCGATCTCACCGAAGATGCGCGAGCGTGGGAAGCAGGCGTGAACGAGTTGGCGCGCGATGATGAAGAAATAGCGGACTACGTTGCCCAACTCGAAGAAGAACAGGACACCGCCGAATTACCTGAGGCGTCAGGAGATGCAATTGCAAAGGACTTTGAGCGGTATTTACGCCGGCGTGAACGTTAGCCCTGATCCCGCAGATTCAGGTAGCGGCTAATCGATACAGCCGTGCTTGGATCGAAATTTGCGGCCAGACTGGGCAACTCGAGAGCCTCGCTGATCCCCGTTGCTACTTGTTTCCCTAACTCGACACCCCACTGATCGAATGAATTTATTCCCCAAATCGCGCCCTGTACAAAAACACAATTCTCATAGAGTGCGACGAGCATGCCCAAGACAAATGGGTTTAGTTCGGGACACATGATCACGGTTACGGGTCGATTGCCAGGCATGACCTTATGTGGCACCAATTCTGCGGGGATGCCACTTTCCGCAACTTCATCGGCATTCATGCCCAACGACAATACGGATGCTTGAGCCAGTGCGTTTGCAACCAACATGTTTTGCTGGTCCCCCAAATCATGTCTGGCTCGCGCCACAACGATGATGTCACACGACACCGTATTTGTTCCTTGGTGCAACAACTGATAAAAGCTGTGTTGACCATTTGTGCCAGATTCACCCCAGTAAATTGCCCCGGTGTCGTAGCTCACGCTTTCCCCGTCACTGCGCACGCTTTTGCCGTTACTCTCCATCGTGAGCTGTTGTAGATAGGCGGGGAACCGTTCCAAGTACTGCGCATAAGGAAGAACGGCTGTGGTGTGAATTCCTAAAAAGTCCCGGTTCCACACAGCAAGCGCACCCATTTGCATTGCGATATTGGTCTCCCAAGGTTCATTTTGGAAGTTGACATCCGCGTGGCGAAAACCATTGAGTAGCTCACCAAATTGCCGTGGCCCAATGGCAATCATGGTACTCAAACCGATAGCCGATTCCATCGAGTAACGACCACCGACCCAATCCCAAAACTCGAACATATTCGCGGCATCAATACCAAAATTTGACACTTCTCGCTCATTTGTTGATAGCGCCACAAAATGCTGCGAAACAACGGAATCAGGATCCTGTGCAGTCACCGCATTGCGTACCCAGTCTCGCGCCTGCTGTGCATTGGACATCGTTTCGGCCGTGGTGAAAGTCTTAGATGCGATAATGAAAAGAGTTGTTTCGGGATCGCACCGCCTCAGGGTTTCCACCAAGTCGGCGGGGTCCACATTCGATACAAAAAAGAATGCAATGTTCGGCTGGGTGAATGCGCGTAGTGCTTCATGGGCCATGGCCGGTCCCAAATCAGATCCGCCAATGCCAATGTTCACCACCGATTCAATCCTTTTTCCGGTGAATCCTCGCCAGTCCCCGTTACGCACCCGCTCGGCTAGGACCGACATGCGATCAAGCACCGAGTGCACCGCCTCCACGATGTCAACACCGTCAACAACCAATTGGGAATTTCGCGGGAGACGCAACGCACTGTGCAAAACGGCGCGGTCCTCAGTCTGATTGATGTGAGCACCCGTGCACATCTCGTCACGCCTGTTGGCGACCTTACGCTCTACCACTAGTTCCTTGAGCGTGTTCCATACTGATGAATCGATCCTTTGCCGAGTGAAATCGACCTCGATTTCACCGAGATTGTTTCGAAATTCGCTGCGATCCTGATGGATCAACTCTCGGATTGGGCCAATTGACGCCCCTGCCAACGTGAGTGTTCGCCAAGCAGGGGTCAGGGTGGGATCGGACACTCATCTAGTCTTGCAC
>CAJIYV010000035.1 GCA_905181745.1 uncultured Actinomycetes bacterium
GCGTAATCCTCCCGCATGAGACCCCGATAACCAACTGGATCCGCCTGGATCCATTGTTTCAATCTGACGAAGGAGTCATTGTGGCTGCAAACTGCGATATCTGCGGAAAGGGCCCTAGCTTCGGCCATAAGGTTTCTCATTCACAGCGTAAGACCAATCGTCGCTGGAATCCGAATATCCAGCGCGTTCGCGCTCTGGTTGGCAAAACCCCCAAGCGACTCAATGTGTGTACTTCCTGCATCAAAGCGGGCAAAGTGGTGCGCGCCTCCTAAAAAAAACTAGGAAGAAAAGTGTCTGAAGCCCGGCACTTGTTCATAAGCATCCGCAAAGGCAACACCATTAACAAGGACAGTTCCCATAGGGGCTGGCGCCACTTTTCCCAACTCAGTAAAGCCTCTGGGCATGGTCTTCTTTGGCGGAAAAGTTGCCACGATCGCGTGGTCATCGCCTCCTGCGAGGATCCACCCCATGGGGTCGACCCCAAATGCGGCCGCAGTCGAGACAAGTTCATCGGGCACAACAATTTTTTTGGTGTCAAGTTCGATGCATACCCCGGAGTCTCGCGCAATATGCTCAAGGTCAGCCACCAGACCATCAGAAATATCAATCATCGAAGTCGCCCCACTTTTCGCTGCGCGAGCACCCGCGGAGTAGTCAATATTGGGTACTCTAAACGCATCCACTAAAACCCGAGGAGACCGCAATCCCCGTTGCAAAACCCGAAGCCCCGCGGCGGCCATACCCGATCTTCCACAAATTCCCACGGTGTCTCCCGCGCTAGCACCACTTCGAGTCAGCGCTGCTCCCACAGCCACGCGACCAATTGCCGTCACCGAGATCACAATATTTTCGCAATCGCTGACATCACCACCCAAGACCACTGCACCGGCGCCGTCCGTTTCCTCCATGAAGCCAGCGAGAAACTCGCCGGCCCAATGGGCGGTTGTACTCCCCGGCAACCCGATCGCGAGCAAAACGCCCGCCGGCTTAGCCCCCATGGCACACACATCTGCCATCGAGGCTGCAGCGCAACGACGACCAATCTCAACTCCCGTGGACCAGTCCGTACGAAAATGCTTGCCTTCTGCATACATATCTACGCTGAGAACGAGCGATGAGCCTTCAGCACCAATGACGGCCGCATCGTCACCAGCAGGAACCTCAACACCGATTCCGGAAATCTTGGCAGCATTGATTTGCGAGAGGATCTTTGTGACAAGTCCCGATTCCCCCAGGTCTGCAAGGGTGTTACGGGCGGCTTCTGGACTCACAACTTTGAGCCTTCCTGTTGAACGACTGGGAAAAGCACCCTCCTCAAATATAGAGTGGGGTCATGTCGGTACAAGCATATGTATTAATTCAAACCGAAGTCGGTAAGGCGGCCACCGTCGTCGAGTCGATTCGCGCTATTTCTGGGGTCGCCGTCGCCGAGGACGTCACTGGACCATACGACGTAATTGTTAAAGCCGAGGCCCGAACCATGGACGAACTCGGAAGGCTTGTCGTTGCCAAGATTCAAGCGGTTTCGGGTATCACCAGAACGTTGACCTGTCCCATAGTGAACCTTGTATAAAAAAATAGCGGCGATTGCTTGTGGCCTTATCCTGTCAGCAAGCCTGACTGCTTGCAGTTCACCTTTGCACGTGGAACCGGGTGAGGGATCAGGGGGCCAATTTTGTACCGAACTTGGAGCGATCCTGCCCGTCAGCATTGAGGGTGCATTGTTACGCAGCACCAATCCAGACTCCCCCGGTACGAAAGCTTGGGGTAATCCGGCAATCGTGGCGCGATGTGGGGTTGCAGAACCCGCGGCTTATTCCGCTACCAGCCAGCTTCTCGAGGTTGATGGGGTCACCTGGTACCCCGAAGAATTGCAGGCCGGCGTGCGATTCACCTCACTACAGACTCCCGAATTAGTCGAAGTGTCAATACCGAACGCTTATGAATTAACAGCTGACATCCTCACCGAATTAAGCTTAGATATTAGCTCTCTCACACCTTAATTTTCACAGAGCCGCACGCACCAATCGATCAACGATCTGCGGGAAACTCACTCCAGCTTGCCCCCACATTCGAGCAAACATCGAGATTGGGGTGAAACCAGGGATCGTATTAATCTCATTGAAAACAATTCGATCACCATCAAGGAAAAAGTCAACCCGCGCATAGCCCGCACATCCCAACAACATAAAAACATGAACCGCAAGGCGCTGAATTTCACGCACCACCTCAGGATCGAGGTCAGCTGGAACGATCAATTCCGCACCATCGCTAATATATTTTGCTTCAAAGTCATAGAAAGGAAATTGGTCTTTCACTTTTATTTCACCAACTGGGCTTGCTTCAACACCAGATTCACCCACTAGCACGCCCACTTCCAATTCCCGTGGGTTGACTAAACCTTGTTCGACAATCACGTCAGGACACGAATGAAAAGCGTGCTGGCATGCCTGCTCGTAATCTTGTAGTTGATTCACCATAGAAATGCCAATGGATGAACCACCGGAGACCGGCTTAACAAACCAGGGGAAAGGAAATGCTTGTATCGGCGGCCCTACTGTCACTGCCGCTGAGCTCTGCGGGAACCAGTTGCCAGCATCAACGCCAGCTGCGCGGACTAACTCTTTAGTTGTTAACTTATTCATGCAGATTGCTGATGCCTGCACACCCGAACCAACCACCGGGATTCCCATGCTGTGACATACACCTTGAATTGCTCCGTCTTCCCCACCAACGCCATGCAGAACCGGAAAGACTACCGAAATGGGGCTGAATTCACCCTCGATCTCAATCCCGGGCGCACTCGCATTCATGACGAGGCGCACAACTTGATCACGATTGGCTACCTCAGGGTAATGATTGGCAGTGATTTCATAGGACTCAACTTCACAAGGGGAGACCTCGACCCAGGTGCCATCTGAAGTAATCCCAATGCACAAAACCTTGTAGCCCAATTCGAGAAGGGCGGCAAGTACCGACTTCGCGCTCAGACATGAAATGGAGTGCTCCGGACTCCGCCCGCCAAAGACAAGAGCAACCGCCCCGGGAGCCGAACCCACAGAATCAGACATTAACTGCATGCCCTCACCGTACCGGAACGCATTTGCCCCATCTGGGAGCCCAATCTGCAAGGTGTCCCCAATAGAATGTGACCGTGGACGCTAAGGACCTGGACCCCAGTACTCGGGTTGTGAGCTCGGGAAGACCCGCGGCGCAGCCCGACAATCCTGTGAATGCACCAATCGTGCCCGCCTCAACTTTTCATGCGGGTGGTCAATTGGAATATGGGCGGGAAAATAACCCGACTGCTGCAGCGCTTGAAGTGGCATTGGGCGAATTGGACGGTGGCGAAGCCATTGTTTTCTCGTCGGGCATGGCGGCCGCGAATGCATTGATGGACCTATGGCCGGTGGGCACTTGTGTGATTGCGCCTAATACGGCCTACACGGGTGTAGCGGTCCGACTACGTGAGCTACACGAACGCGGTCAGATCAAACTCACCATCTGCAATGTGACGCACACCGAATTGATCCTGAGTCTGCTCCCCCAGTCCCAGGTCCTCTGGATTGAATCACCCACCAATCCACTCCTAGAGGTCGCCGAGCTTGAGGTGCTCATGGGTCGCGCTCGTACCCACGGAGTCACCACAATTGTGGACAACACGTTTGCCAGCCCAGTGCGTCAAAAGCCACTCGCTATGGGCGCAGATTTTGTTTTGCATAGTGTTACCAAGATTCTCAGTGGTCACTCAGACTTGCTTATGGGAGCTGTTATTACGCGGGAACATGCCGACTGGGAAAAACTCCAAGTTCGGCGCGTATTGCTCGGCGCAATGCCAAGTGCCTTTGACTGCTACCTGGCCCTGCGAGGATTGCGGACGCTTTTTGTTCGCTACGAAAGATCCGAGGCTAACGCGATGGCAATAGCCCCCAAGCTCACAGCGCATCCGGGCATATTTAGGGTCAGGTATCCAGGTTGGGGCACTATCGCGTCCATCGAAATTGATGGAGATGCTGATCGAGTGTGTGAAGCAACTCGCCTGTGGACCTATGCAACGAGTCTGGGTGGAGTTGAGTCGCTCCTTGAACGAAGGCGTAGGTGGCCACGCGAGAGTGACACGGTCCCAGAAAATCTAATTCGACTTTCATTTGGAATTGAGAATCCCGATGACCTTTGGGCAGACTTAGATCAAGCGCTTTTGCACAGGTAACGACTGCAGATCGCGAAGGCTAAAACTTCATGTACTACAACTCTGACTTTGTGTCACGCGCCATGAAAGAACTCAATAGGTCCCGCGGCGGCTTGTCAAAATGCAAGACCTCAACAACTTCCGCCGTTATCGGCATTTCAACACCGAGTTTCTGTGCCAACTCCAAGATCGGCTGGCAGCTCTTAAATGCCTCGCAGGTTTGGTTAGTTACTGCAATTGTTTCTTCGACGGAGAGACCTCTGCCGAGGTTCTCGCCAAATGTGCGATTCCGGGAAAGCGGTGATTGGCACGTGGCAACCAAGTCGCCCACCCCGGCCAGCCCCAGAAATGTCAAGGGGTCGGCTCCGAGCGCCACCCCTAATCTGCCAATTTCTGCCAATCCGCGAGTAATCAAAGAAGATTGAGAATTTTCACCCAGACCCATGCCTACCGCGATTCCGTTTGCCACCGCAATCACATTTTTGACCGCGCCCCCAATCTCCGTCCCAATAACGTCAGTTGTCCAATAGGGGCGGAAGTAGTCGGTTGTACAGGCTTGTTGAATTGCAACTGCGCTGGCTTGCGTCGAGGCCGCAACGGTTGTTGCAGTAGGTTGACGGGCGATTATTTCCTTCGCCAAATTCGGACCGGAAACAACCGCAATTCGCTGAGGATCAGCCCCTGTTGCTTCGGCTATCACCTCACTCATGCGCATTGACGTCCCCAGTTCAATGCCCTTCATCAGGCTCACGAACACGGCTTCGTGACTTATCCATTGCGCCCAATCCTTCAGGTTGGCCCGCAGTGATTGCGCTGGCACTGCCAGCACCACAATCTCAGCGCTCTGCAACGCCTCATGTGGATCGGTAGTCGCAATAATCGATTCTGGTAAGTCGACGTCCGGGTGATAGCGACTATTTCTGTGAAACTGGTTGATATCGGCGGCCATTTCCTCACCCCGCGTCCACAGGGTCACTTGGGAACCCGCTTCAGCCAATACGACGGCGAACGCCGTGCCCCAAGAGCCGCCACCCATCATGGCCACGCGCGTCACTGTTCACTCCCTTGATCCACATCATGACGATAGAGCACTGCCGGTGGGGCTTCTCCTCTGATCTCGCCTTCCATACGTGCCAAGGTGCCCATCAATTGATCCGTGGCCTCGTGGAGTAACTCTGGAGTCCATTTTTGGCCGCGATACTGGGATAGGTTCATGGGCTCGCCCAACCACACATGCATTGTTTTTCGGGGCAGCAATCGCAGCTGCTTCTTGTAGGGACCGATCACATCTTGGGATCCCCATTGAACCATGGGATACAACGGGCAACCAGACTCCAAGGCGATTCGGACCGCACCGGTTTTCCCTTGCATCGGCCATAGATTGGGGTCACGCGTGATGGTGCCTTCAGGATACACAACAACACATTCACCCGATTGCGCTGCAGCGGCCGCATCGCGGAAAGCGAACACAGCCTCACTGGATTCACGGTACACCCGAATTTGACCAGCACTGGAAATTATCCAGCCAAAAATCGGAACCCGAAAAACAGATTCTTTGCCCAGGAATCGAGGGGGCCGATTATGTGCCCATAGCGGATGGGCCACCGCCAAAGGATCAAACCATGAGGTGTGATTTGTTGCCACGACAATTCCACCGTCTTGGTCCGTGAGTTGATCAAATCCACGCCAGTCTCTTTTAGTGAACACCATAAGGAACGGCCAGCCTACTAATACTGCAATCCGGAACCCAGTGCCAATCCTTGATTTGCGTGTCGTATGTCTGGGCACCACATCAGCGTACCTCGCAACCCTGTTAAATGAGTCTATGTTCACTCACTCCAAGCCAGGTAAAATCACTTGGCACGGGCTCGTTCCCGCGAAGGCAATGCACACCGCTAAGTCCCGCCTCAATCGCGATGAATTGGTCGCTGCCTTTCTGATTGACACCGTGACCGCGCTTATTGAATCACCTCGAGTCGCCTGTGTCAGTGTGATTACCTCTGACCGCGGGCTCGAAGCTCTGGCGAAGAGTTTGGGGGCGCAGACTGTCCGAGAGCCCACGCCTTCTGGACTCTTGAACGCCCTGCAATTGGGCATGCACACGATCCCACCCAACATGGGAACCGTGATTGCACTTGGCGATCTCCCCTGCTTAACTCCAACCGACGTCAATGATTTTCTCGAAAGTGCTGAGCTGCACGACAGCTCGTTCATATCTGATTCAGAAGGCACCGGAAGCACGATGTGGGCCCGCCGCCCCGCAAGCACTGCACTTCCGCACTTCGGCGTCCGCTCACGTGCAACTCACCGGGAGAACGGGTCGATCGAGATTCCCAGTTCGCCTCGTGCACATCGTGATGTTGACACACCAACAGCATTATGGGACGCGATTCGAATCGGGGTTGGGCCTGCGACCATGAGGGCACTGGATGAAACTGCCCCAACCTTGGCAACAATTTCTGGGCTAGATCCGATCAAAGCAGTCGATGAAACCGGACACCAGCGTACTTACCCCGACTACACCCTCATCGAAATCTTGGCACCCAAGATTGGCCAACGTGTCCAAATTGACCCAGGAACCAAGCACATAACGCTTGCACAATAAATAGGTGGCCGCATCCAGAGGATGCGGCCACCTATGTGATGCACACTACTAATGACAAGCAGGAGCCTTTTAAGGAACCGCTATTTTTTAGCCGCTGCTTTCTTAGGGGCTGCTGTTGAGATCTTTTTAGCACCCGAGACGACCGCCTTGAATTCTGCACCCGGGCGGAACTTAGGAAGCTTCGTTGCCTTAATTTGCACAGTTTCGCCAGTGCGAGGATTGCGACCAAGACGGGCCTTGCGGTCCTGAGATTCGAAGATTCCAAATCCACTAATCGCAACTTTGTCGCCACGAACCACGGCCTTCTTGATTTCTTCAACGAATGCGTCAACGATCTCGGTGACTTCGCGCTTACTAACGTCGCCACGGCCCGCTACTGCATCAATGAGTTCTGCTTTGTTCACGATTAAACCCCTCCGAAGGGTGATTAGGTTGATCTTGTGACCAACAGTTAAATGTAACTCTAAAGTTGGAAAATATTGTTTTAGCCACGCCGAAAGGCGTTGGTGCACAAGCCTTTTTGTAATCGAGTTGCTCGGTCACTTGTGACTTTGTGACACAAAGCGCGTTAGCCCAGACTGGGTAAAAAGCTAGGCCGATTCTTCTCAAACTCGCTGATCACATCAGAATGTTCAAGTGTGATTCCAATGTCGTCAAGTCCTTCTAGTAGACGCCAGCGAACA